>NZ_WJIE01000002.1:900000-1032482 GCF_009649845.1 Polyangium spumosum | reverse complement strand
ACCACGCGATGAACGGCGTACAGCCGCGGTCACGCGCGAGCGCGGAAAGCGCATTGCTCGCATGCGGGGGAATGCGGAGCCTCACGCTGGCTTCGGGGCCCGGGCCGCCCTCCGAGGCGGGGCGAAGAAACGGCAACTGGAGCCGCGGCACGCCCGCAAGTTTGTCCTTCCAGTACGCTCGCGACGCCCCGAAGCCGCCTTCCGTGAGCCCCTCCTGCTCGGCCTGGGCATAATCGGCGAACTGGTACGAAAGCGGCGGCAAACGCGCAGATTCGCCGCGGCTGCACGCCTCGTACAGGCGCGAGAGCTCGGAGAGCAGCACGCCGCTGGACCATTCGTCCGCGATGATGTGGTGCTGCAGGACGAGCACGACATGGTGCTCGGCCGCCATGCTCACCACGAGCACCCGCGTCAGCGGTCCGGATTCGAGGTCGAAACGAACCCCGATCTCGGCCTCCAGGAGCGCGCGCAGGGCGGCTTCTCGCGACGCTTGGGGCAGCGCCGAGACGTCCTCTATACGCACCGGAATCGATACGCTCTCGGCCACCACCCGCCTGGGCACGCCGTCCACCTCGGGAAATGTCGTGCGCAGAATCTCCTGCCGCTCCGCGAGCAACGTCACGCTCTGGCGCAGCGCCGGCTCCGACAGCGCGCCTCGCAGGACGAACATCTGCGGGACCTGGTACGACAGCGCCTCGGGCGAGAGTTTGTCGACCAACCAGAGTCGCCGCTCGGTCCCCGAGAGGTCGGTATATGCGGAATCGGTCGCGCCGCGCGGGGCGGGAGAAAGGACGGCCATCGGCGCCGGTCGCTGCGCCATTCCCTCCAGCGACGCCGCCAGGGACGCCACCGTCGATTGCTGGAACAGGGTGGCCACGGTCAGCTCGAGGCCGAGTCTCGCCTTCACCGCGGACACGACACGTATTGCCAGAAGCGAATGGCCGCCGAGCAGGAAGAAGTCGTCGTGCGCGCCGATGGGCCGCACCTCGAGCAGCTCTTCCCAGATGGCCACGAGCGCGCGCTCCGTCTCGGTCCGCGGCGCCACGTACGAGGCCTCCGCGCCGCGCGTCGCTTCGGGCGACGGCAGCGCCTTTCGGTCCACTTTGCCGCTTGGATTCAGCGGCAGCGCCGTCAGACGCACGAACGCAGAGGGGACCATGTACTCCGGCAGCGTCGCTCCCAGGTGATCCCGCAATGCGCTCGGCGACCACGCCTGCTCGGCAGCCTCGACGTACGCCACCAGCCGCTTGTCGCCCGACACGTCTTCTCGGGCCACCACCACGCAAGCGCGCACCAACGGGTGCGTAGCGAGCGCCGCCTCGATCTCACCGAGCTCGATCCGGAATCCGCGGACCTTCACCTGGTGGTCGATGCGGCCCAAAAACTCCAGCTCGCCGTCCTCCCTCCAGCGCGAAAGGTCGCCCGTGCGATACATTCGCGCGCCCGCTTCGGGCGAATACGGGTCAGGAACGAACCGATCCGCCGTCAGCTCGGGGCGATTGAGGTAGCCGCGAGCGAGCTGTACGCCCGACAGGTACAGCTCCCCCGCGACGCCCACGGGCACCGGGCGCAAATCGTCATCGAGCACGTAGGTGCGCGTGTTGTCGATCGGACGCCCGATCGGCACCGGCCCCTCCTCCTCCGGCCGGCAGGCGTGGCTCGTCACGTCGATGGCGGCCTCGGTGGGGCCATACAGGTTGTGAAGCTCGCCTTGGCTGCCCGCATACCAGGAATCACGCAAATGCGATGGCAGCGCCTCGCCGCTCGTGAAGACCAGCCGCAGCGACGCGCGCTCCCGGGGCTCGGTCGCCGCCAGGAACACGCCGAACATCGACGGCACGAAATGCGTCACCGTGACCCCACGCTCCTCGATGAGCGCGGCGAGATGACGCGGATCCTTGTGCCCCTCGGGGGCCGCAATCACCATGCGGGCGCCCTCCAGAAGGGGCCACCACAGCTCCCAGCCCGACACGTCGAACGACAGAGGTGTCTTCTGCAAGACCGCGTCGCTCGTGTTCAGACCGTAGGCGCGCTGCATCCAGCGCAGGCGGTTATCGACCCCGCGATGCGTGTTGAGCACGCCTTTCGGCCGACCCGTCGACCCCGACGTGTAGATGACGTAAATCGCGTTGTCCGGTCCTACCCCTACGTCGGGGGGCGTGATCGGCTGCTCCTGCCACGGGGCCGCGCCCGCGTCGAGGTGCACCGTGACAAACTCGTGCGCGGGAAGCCTGCCCTCGAGGCGCTCCTGGGTGAGGAGCACCGCGGGACGCGCGTCCTCCAGCATGAAAGCGAGCCGATCCCGCGGATAACCAGGGTCGAGCGGCACGTAGGCACCGCCCGCCTTGAGAATGCCGAGCAGGCCCACCATCATCTCCAGCGACCGCTCCACGCACAGCCCGACCCGCACCTCCGGGCCCACGCCGAGCGCGCGCAGGTGGTGGGCTAGCTGATTCGCGCGCCGGTCGAGCTCACGGTAGGTGAGCTCTTGCTCGGCAAACACCAATGCCACCGCGTCGGGCGTCCGCGCGGCCTGCTCCTCGAAGAGCTTGTGAATGCACTTTTCGGGGGGGGCCGCCGCCGTGGCATTCCAGGCAGCGAGCTGCCCGTGCTCCGCCTCGGTGAGGAGGTCGAGCTCGGATATGGGTTTGTCCGGGTGCGCGACCATGTCGAGGAGCAGGGTGCGCAGGTGCCCCCAGAGCCGCTCGACGTCTCCCTCGCGAAGCGCGGTGGGGTCCCACATCCATTGCAGGTCGAGCGTTTTGCTCACCACCACCGCAATGGCGAGCGGATAACTCGTTTGTTCGTAGCTCCGAAAGCTCACGATCGGCAGGACATCCGCCCGCTGCGCAGCTTCGTCCACCGGGTAGTTCTCGAAGACGAGGAGCGTGTCGAACAGCGCGCGACCGCCGCCCACCGCGCTCGACCGCTGCACCTCGTACAGCGGAGTCGCCTCGTGGGCGCGCAGGTCGGCCTGCTCGGCTTGCAGACGCTCGAGCCATTCGACCACGCCCTCGGCGCCCGACCAGCGGGCCCGGAGCGGCAGCGTGTTGATGAACAGGCCCACCATCCGCTCGATGCCGGGGACGGGTGCGCTGCGACCGGAGGTCGTCATGCCGAAGACGACATCCGTTCGTCCCACATGACGGCCGAGGATCTGCGCGAGCGCCCCCTGCACCACCGTATTCACGGTGAGGCCATGCCGCCGTGCGAACGCCGTGAGCTCCTCGGTCTCGGCGGCCGTCAGCGAGGTGTCGCGTTTCGCGTGCTCCCGCGTTGCCCCGGCGGGCGTCGCCGCAGGCGGCGGGAAAGGCAGCAGCGTCGGCTCCTCGACTCCGGCCAGGTATGCGGAGAAGAATGCAGACGACGCCTGTTCGTCCCGGGTGGCGAGCCAGGCAATATAACGCTCGTACGGCGCCGGTTCCGGGAGTACGAGCTTGCCCCCGCCTCGGAGCGCGGCATAGGCGGCCTGCAGCTCTCCGAGCACGACCGGCATCGACCAGCCGTCGGACAGGATGTGATGCGTGGTCTTCAGCATCCACGTCCGACCCCCGGGCCCCCGCACGAGCGCGACCCGCGCCAGCGGAGCGCGTGTGAAATCGAAGCCCGCGGCGCGCTCCTCGCGCTGCAGGGCTTCCCAGCGCGCCTCCGCCTCGGCCGCGTCCAGCGAGGACCAGTCGTACGTCGGCATCGAGAAAGAGACGCGTCGACGCACGACCTGGAGCGGCTCCGGAACCTCCTGCCACAGGAATGACGTCCGATACACGGAATGGCGTGCGAACACGGTCTTCCACGCGCTCTCGAGGGCTGCGGCGTCCACCTCGCCGCCCAGCTCGAGCGCGAGCTGGACGGTATAGGTCGGTGATTCCGGCTCACGAAGGGCGTGGAACAGGAGCCCCGCCTGGAGCGGCGAGAGCGGGTAGACGCTCTCCACGTCGCGTACGCGCCCGAAGAGCTGGTCCAAAGTCCCTTGCTCGAGTCGCGCGAGCGAGAAGTCCGACGGCGTGTATCCAAACACCTCGCCCGAGGTGCAGTGCGCGATGAGCTGCCGCAGCGAAGCGACGAACCGCGCCGCGAGCCGCTCCACCGTGGACGCGTCGTGCGCTGCGGGGCTGTACGTCCATTCGAAACGCAGGCGTCCCTGCCAAACCCCGCCGTTCACCGCCAGCGTATGCCACAGCCTCATCCGCGGGCTCGTGGACCTGCCCGTCGACTCGTCCGCCGGCCCCAAGAGCCCTCGGCCCTGCGACGCCATGTCGAGCTGCCCGAGGTAATTGAACACCACGGGCGAATCAATCGACAGCGAGGCGCGCACCCCCTCGTCCGGGTGCGCATACCGCAGCCAGCCGTACCCCACGCCTCTGCTCGGCACCGACCGGAGTTGCTCCTTGATCCCCTTCAGGAGCGCCGCCGGATCGTCGCTTCCCGGCACCGTCAGCCACACCGGGAACATGGCCGTGAACCACCCGACGGTGCGGGACACGTCGACGTCGTTGATGAGCGCTTCGCGCCCGTGCCCCTCCAGAATGACGCAGATTGTATTCGTTTTGCAGAAAGCGCTCAGCGCCGACGCGAGCGCCGAAAGCAGGACGTCGTTGATCTCGGTGCGGTAGGCCGCGCTCACGTCGTGCAGGAGCGCTCGGGTCTCCTCCGCCGACAGCTCCACGTCCACCGTGATGCTCTCGCCCACCGTGCCCGGCGCCGCCTCGCGGTCGAGCGGGAGCGGCGCCACGCCACGCGCACATTGCGCTTGCCAGTAGCCGATCTCCTCCGACAAACCGCCGCCCGCGACGAACGCGGCAAGGCGCTCCGACCACTGCCGAAACGAGGTCGTCTTGGCCACGAGCGTCGGCGGTTGTCTGGCCAGCCGGGCCTCGCAGGCGCGCTCGAGGTCCTCGTGCAGAATGCGCCACGATACGCCGTCCACCACGAGGTGGTGCACGACGAGCAGGAGCCGCGTCCCTTCCTCGCCGAGATCCAGCCACGCCGCGCGGGCTACCGGGCCCGTGAACAGCGACAATCCGCCCTGCAAGGTGTCCGCCACGTCCTGCACGGCGGCCTTACGTGCCGAGGAAGGCACCGCCGAGAGGTCCACCCGCTCGAGCGGCAGCGCCACCTCCTCCGCGTGGCTCTGCACCCACCCGGGCTCCGCGCGGTGATACCGCAATCGCAGCGCGTCGTGCTGCTGCAACACGACATGCAATGCCTCGGCCAGGATCTCGGGCGACAGCGTGGACGATGGCATCCACATCATCGCCTGATTGAAGTGGTGTATCTCTTCGGGGTCCTTGCTCAGGAACCATTGCTGGCTCGGCGTCAATGAAGCCCTGCCGGTCACCGCGCCCTGCTCCGCCAAAGCTGCGCTCGAGCTACGCACCGCCTGCGCCAGCCCCGCGACCGTCTGGTGGATGAACATGTCCCGCACCGTGGAGTGCAGGCCGGCGCGCTTGGCTCGACCCACCACCTGGATCGCGAGGATCGAATCGCCTCCGAGCGCGAAGAAGTTGTCGTGGATTCCCACGGGTGCGGCACGAAGCACCTCTGACCAGATCTCCGCGAGCACTCGCTCCACTTCCGTGCGCGGTGCGGCGTAGGCTGCCTCCATGGCCTGTTGCGTTTCTTCCGGCGCAGGCAGCCGCTTGCGGTCCACCTTGCCGTTCGGCGAGAGTGGCAACGCGTCGAGGGAGACGAAGGCCGACGGGATCATGTAATCGGGGAGCCTGCTTCGCAGGTGCTCGCGCAGCGCGCCCGCCGCCGGCGCGCCGTCCTTCGCAACCACGTAGGCGACGAGGCGCTTGTCCCCCGGCGCGTCTTCGCGGGCCACGACGACACACGACGTCACCGCGGCGTGCGCAGAGAGCGTCGCCTCGATTTCGCCGGTCTCGACACGGAAGCCTCGGATCTTCACCTGGTGGTCGACGCGACCCACGAACTCCAGCTCGCCGTCCTCGTTCCAGCGCGCGAGATCCCCGGTGCAATACATCCGGGCGCCCGGCTCCTTCGAGAAGGGATCCGGAATGAATCGCTCCGCCGTCATGCCTGGACGATTCAAATAACCACGTGCCAGGCCCACCCCCGCGAGGTGGAGCTCGCCTGCCATTCCGATGGGCACCGGCCGCTTGGCCCCATCGAGCACGTGGATGCGCACGCCGTGAACCGGCCGGCCGATCGAAAACCTCTCCGGCCGCTCCGGATCGAAATAGGCTTGCGCCCCGAAGATACTGAACTCGGTTGGGCCGTAGGAATTCAGCACCCTCCGGCCCTTCGCCCACGGCGCCACGAGCGCGGGGGAGATCGTGTCACCCGCCAGGGTGATGTGGCGCAAATGGGGCGCGCGGCAGCTCAGCACCCGCAGCACCGCGGGCGGGATGAACGACACCGTGATCCCACGGTTGTCGAGGCACTCCGCGAGGCCCTCGACCGGGCCGTAGGCATTGCCAGGCAATACACACGTGGCGCCGTTGCACAGCGATATCATCCAGTCGATGATCGCCCCGTCGAAGGCCACGGCCGCGCTCTGCAGCACGCGGTCGCTCGGATGGATCACGAACTCTTCGCGCTGGAGGACCACACGCGCGGCCAGGCCCCGGTGCTCGTTGACCACGGGCTTGGGTTTGCCCGTCGAGCCCGAGGTGAACACCACGTAATTCGCATGCTCGGGCCCGACGCCGCTCTCGGGCGGCGTGGCCGGCTGTGACGCCCATTGCGGCGCGTCCGCGTCGAGCCGCACCACCGTCACGCCGGGCGCCGTGAAACGATCCTCGAGGCTTTCGTGCGTCAGCAGCACCGGCGCATGCGCTTCGGACAGCAGGAGGGAGAGCCTGTCTGCCGGATACGCCGGATCCAGCGGCACGAACGCTCCGCCCGCTTTCAGGATCCCGACCAGGCCCACGACCATGTCGAATGACCGCTCCACGCAGAGCGCCACGCGCACCTCGGGCCCGACGCCGAGGGAGCGAAGGTGGTGCGCCAGGCGGTTTGCCTGCGCCTCGAATTCGCCATAGGTGAGCTGTTGGCCATCCTGCTCGAGCGCCACCGCCCCCGGCGCCTTCGCCGCCTGCTCCGCGATGAGCTCATGAATGCACGTTGCCGCGGGATCCACCTCGGGCGTGTCGTTCCACGCGGCGAGCTTCTCGGTCTCCTCTTTGGTCAGGAGCTCCAGATCCGACAAACGTTTGTCGGGATGCGCCGCGGCATCCGTCACGAGCGTCCTCAAATGCCCGCACAACCGCTCCGCTGCCGTGCGCGAGACACGCCTCGTGTCGTAAAGGACCTCCACGACCGTCCCCTCGGCGCCGTGCCGTAGGGTCACGGCGAGCGCGTTTTTGGCCGTCGTCACGCCTTCGGGCACCGCGCCGAGGAGCGGATACCAGCCGGCCGCGGCTCCGGTGGTCGGCGGCGACACCTCGAAGAAGGTCACATCGAACAGCGGGTTTTCTCCGGCCTGCCGCGAGAGCCCCTGATCCTGCACCACGACGTCGAACGGCAATGCCTGATGCTCGTACGCGTCCAGCGAGGTCCGTCGCGCGCGCGAGATCAACTCGGCAAACGTCGGGTCTCCCGAGAGATCGGTCCGCAGTACGACCGTATTCGTGAAGAACCCGAGCATGGCCTCGGTCCCAGCGACCTGACGATTCGCGAGGACCGCACCGAGGCCAAAGTCCGTCTGCCGGCTGTACCGAGCCAGCACAGCCGAAAGGGCCGCATACCAGGCCATGAAGGGGGTAGCGCCGCTCTCGTGCGAGAGCGCCTGCATCCGGCGGCTCGTCTCCGCCGACAAATGGAGAGTGACGCACCCTTCCGGCCCCGCGCCTGCGCCGGAGGGAGGAGAGACAATCGGCAGGTCGAGCCGCGGTACGCCGGAGAGAGCGTGCCTCCAGTAAACGCGCGACGCCGCGAGGCCGTCGCCGGCGAGCGCCAACCGCTCTGCGCGCGCGTAATCCGAGTAATGGTAGGGGAGGGGGAGCAGAGCCGCCGTCTCCCCGCGGCGCGACGCCTCGTAAAGTGACGTGAGCTCCGCGAGCAATAGCCCCCATGACCACTCATCCGTGATGATGTGATGCTGGTGCACGACGACGACGTGCCTGTCCGCAGCCGTCTTGACGGCGAGGACCCGGGTCAGCGGCCCGCGCTCCAGGTCGAAGCGGGTCTCGACCTCCGCGGCGAGCAGGGCCCGCAGTGCGGCATCGCGCTCCGCCTCGGGCAGGGATGAGACGTCCTCCACACGGATCGGAATGGCCACCTCGTCCGACACCCGCCGCCTTGGCGTGCCGTCCACCTCCGGATACGTCGTGCGAAGGATCTCGTGGCGCAATGCCAGCGCACGCACGCTTTCGTGGAGCGCCGCAGCCGAGAGCGCGGACGCTACCTGGAATACGTGCGGGATCTGGTACGACCTCGCCTCGGGCGACAATTTTTCCAGAAACCAGGTGCGCCGCTCCGTGCCCGACAGGCCCTCATGAGGAGCCTCGCCTTCCGCGCGCAGCGAGAGGCGGATCGGGGGCGCCAATGCCGGTGGCTCCGCCCTCGTGTCCCAGAGCGCCGAGAGCGCCTCGATCGTCGGGTGGCGGAACACCGTCGCCACGCTCAGCGCGCCCCCCAGCCGCGCCTCGACGGCGGACACGAGGCGAAAAGTCAGGAGCGAATGGCCGCCGAGCTGGAAGAAATTATCTCGAACCCCGATGGGCTGCACCTGGAGCAGCTCTTCCCAGATGGCCACGAGCGCGCGCTCCGTCTCGGTCCGCGGCGCCAGGTACGGGGTCTCTGCCGTGCTGCGCGTCATCTCCGGCGCAGGCAGCGCCTTGCGGTCCACCTTGCCGCTGGGATTCAGCGGCAACGCCGTGAGACGCACGAATACAGAGGGGACCATGTACTCCGGCAGCGTCGCCCCCAGGTGCTCCCGCAATACCCTCGGCGCCCACGCCTCCTCGGCCGCAGCCACGTACGCCACCAGCCGTTTGTCGCCCGATGCGTCTTCCCGGGCCACGACCACGCAGTCGCGCACCGACGGATGCATTGCGAGCGCCGCTTCGATCTCCCCGAGCTCGATCCGGAACCCGCGGACCTTCACCTGGTGGTCGATGCGGCCCAGGAATTCCAGCTCGCCGTCCTCCCTCCAGCGCGAAAGGTCGCCCGTGCGATACATCCGCGCCCCCGCCTCGGGCGAGAACGGATCAGGGACGAATCGCTCCGCGGTCAGCTCCGGTCGATTCAGATAGCCGCGAGCGAGCTGCACGCCCGACAGATACAGCTCCCCCTCGACGCCGACGGGCACCGGGCGCAGATCGTCATCGAGCACGTACGTGCGCGTATTGTCGATCGGACGCCCGATCGGCACCGGCCCCTCCTCCTCCGGGCGGCAGGCGTGACTCGTCACATCGATCGCGGCCTCGGTGGGGCCATACAGATTGTGGAGCTCGCCCTTGCTCCCCGCATACCAGGACGCACGCAGGTGCGCCGCCAGCGCCTCGCCGCTCGCGAAGACCAGCCGCAGCGGCGCCCGCTCTCGGGGCTCCGTCGCGGCCAGAAACACGCCGAACATCGACGGCACGAAGTGCGCCACCGTGACCCCACGCTCCTCGATGAGCGCCGCGAGATAACGCGGATCCTTGTGTCCCTCGGGGGCCGCGATCACCATGCGGGCGCCCTCCAAGAGCGGCCACCATAACTCCCAGCCCGACACATCGAACGATAGGGGCGTCTTCTGCAAGACCGCGTCGCTCGCGCGGAGACCGTAGGCGCGCTGCATCCAGCGCAGGCGGTTCTCGAGCCCGCGATGCGTGTTGAGCACACCCTTCGGCCGACCCGTCGAGCCCGAGGTGTAAATCACGTATATCGCATTGTCCGGCCCTACCGGTACGTCGGGGGGCGTGAGCGGCTGCTCCTGCCAAGGGGGCGCGCCCGCATCGAGATGTACCGTGACAACCTCGTGCGCGGGAAGCCTGCCCTCGAGGCGCTCCTGGATCAGCAGCACCGCGGGACGCGCGTCCTCCAGCATGAAAGCGAGCCGATCCCGCGGATAACCAGGGTCGAGCGGCACGTAGGCACCGCCCGCCTTGAGAATGCCGAGCAGGCCCACCATCATCTCCAGCGACCGCTCCACGCACAGCCCGACCCGCACCTCCGGGCCCACGCCGAGCGCGCGCAGGTGGTGGGCTAGCTGATTCGAGCGCTGGTCGAGCTCCCGGTACGTGAGCTCTTGCTCGGCGAACACCAATGCCACGGCGTCGGGCGTCCGCGCAGCCTGCTCCTGGAAGAGCTCGTGAATGGGTAAGGGCAAGCGCCGGCGTGGGCGCACCGGCTCTGCCTTGTCGTTCCGCCGCGTCACGAAGTCGCCCTGGCTGCCTGCGTCCTGCCTCCGGACGCCCCTGCTCTCGTCGTGCATGCTCATCGTGGATTGATTCTCGTGGGATCCATCCGACCCCGAGGATCGACAGGCGGGACTACGGCTCCTGCTGCATCGTGGCGAATGAGCCCGAGAGCCGTGCCGACCTCACGCCTGATGCTTGACCGCGGCCGCAGCCGCGTCCATCTGCTTGCGCAGGCTGAGCGGTCGCATGTCGGTCCAAACCGCCTCGATGTATTGGAGGCAATCCCCGCGTTTCCCGCGCTTCCCTGCCAGGCGCCAGCCCGCAGGCACCTCCCGGCCGGCAGGCCAGATGGAGTACTGCTCCTCGTGATTCACGACCACCTCGAAGGTCGTATCTGCGTCGTCGAAGACACTCATCGTGGATCCTCTCGCTCCCAGGGCGATTCGCGCTGCCGTTGACCAAAACGTATGTCCTGCCGCACAGTTCTGGATGGCCGTTCCGCCCGCGACGTAGCAAGCGAGGTGCCAGGCCATGATACGTGGGTTTTTTGCGGCGAACCGCGCAGCGATTCCGGAGCGCAAGTTGGTGCGTCCGGCCGGGTGCGGCCTCCGGTGAACCGCGCCAACCGAGCCCAGGCGCCCCATCGTTCTCTCGAAAACCAGCCATTCCGCCCCGTCCGCTGTACCTGTACCCGTCACACGGTCCTGTTACAGGTACAGGTACAGGTACAGGTACGCTTTCCACCCCGCGCCGCGACGGCGGCGCTCGGCCGGTTGTCGCCTGCAAACGAGCCGTCGCGTGCGACGCACGTGGCCTGCTCGTTGCAAGGCGCGCGCTCGCAGCAGCCACGACGGATTCTCGGCGTGCTCCGACCCATTGGAAGACTTCATGACGTCCTCGAATAAGCCCTCGTCCGACAAGAATCGTTCACATGTCGCGCTCACGCTCGATCGGCGTGGCTTCTTGATGCTGGGCGCCACGATCGGCGCCGGCGTTTTGCTACCCGATACCGTCGGTTGCAGCTCCGATGACAACCCCCCGGCGCCGAAGCCGGTCCCGAGCAGAGAGCTCTCGAACCCTGCCACGGTCCGATCCAAGGACGGCCTTCTCAATATCGAGATGACCATCACCGAGACCGAGGTGACGGTCGGCCAGTACACGTTCATGACCCGCGCGTACACGGGCCTCAAAGTCAATGCAGGCACGGCGAGCTTCGAGGGAACGTACACGGGCACCATTCCAGGCCCGAGCATCGAGCTTCGCCCGGGGGATCGGTTCGAGCTCGAGCTCATCAACGGCCTGCCGGACGACGGGAGCGCCGTGGACCCCGATTGCGGCACGACGACCAGCGGCGGGCATGGCGGGCACGGCCCCGGCATGCAGAACAACACGACCAATTTCCACACGCACGGGCTGCACGTCGACCCCGGGCCGCCCGGAGACGACGTCTTTCTGGAGATTGGTCCTGGCCAGAGTTACAATTTCGTCATCGACGTCCCCAAAGACCTCGTCATGCCGGACGGGACGATGGCCGATCATCCGGCCGGGACCTACTGGTATCACCCGCACTTCCACGGAGCGACGGCGATCCAGGTGGCAGGCGGCATGGTCGGGGCACTCCTCATCCGCGACGAAACGAAGGACGATCTCGACAAGATGTTTTCACCCGATCCCGGGCCGGGGCAGGGCAAGGAGCAGCTCCTCGTCGTCGGCGAGCTGATGATCCAGACGAAGGATGCTTGCATCGGGAAGGCTCGCCTCGCGACCTACAAGGAGATGGCCGCGGCCGGCCCCTTCCCTCCGGGTGTCGTCGATTTCTTCCACGTCAACGGCCAGATCAATCCGATCCTTCACATGCGCCCGAGCGAGGTGCAGCGCCTTCGGGTTCTTCACACGGGCTTCCGTGCTCCGCTGGATATCGCCTTCCTACGCGTGCCCGACGATCAGGTCGACGCCGCGACGTCATTGCCGAAGCCCGGCTACGATCCTTTTGGTTATTCTTGCGCGAGCAACGGGGGGCCACCCATGCTCGACCGGGACGCGTTGCGGGCGAAGTCGGTCACGTATTACCAGGTCGCGACGGACGGGATCACCTACGCGGCGCCCCTGAAGATGCCGATGACCGACGCCGTCTCGGAGGTCGAATACGTCATCCCGCCGGGGGGCCGCGCGGACCTGCTCACCCGGTTCGAGGCGGGCACCTACCAGATGGTGGCGCTCGGATACCTGGACTTCGTCTGCTGGGCGCCGCAGGTCCTCGCCACCGTGATCGTCGCGGGGGCGTCCGATACGAGCATCGAGGTCCCGCAGACGCTCACGCCGCCCGCGCTTTACCCGTCGTTCGAGGACATGGCGAAGCCTGGCAACCAGGTCGACAACAACCGCCAGCTCGACTTCGCCCTGGCTCCGGGTGATCAGGGATCCGTACACTTCACCATCGACGGCAGGACGTTCTGCGAGACCCGTATCGACCAGTGCATGGCCCTGGGCGCCGTGGAGGAATGGACGATCAACAACAAGTGGGGCGAGGTGTTGGGTGAGACGGTCCATCCCTTCCACATCCACGTCAACTCGTTCCTCGTGACGTCCATCAACGGGAAGAAGCCGGCGCAGCCCATCTGGCGCGATACGGTTCTCATCCCCACGGGCGGCATGAAGGGAGTCGACGGCACCCTCACGTTCCTGTCGCGCTTCCTGCATTACGAGGGCAAGTACGTGCTGCATTGCCACATCCTGGAGCACGAGGATGAAGGCATGATGCAGCTCCTCGAGGTGAAGAAGGACGCGGCCTGCGAGCCGTCGATGCCCGACACGTGCCCGATGCCGTGAGTCGGTCACGATCTCGCGCGATACGCATCGATGTTGATCGAGAACCTCTGCACCCAGCGGTGGATCTGGATCCGTGACTTGCCCATGTCGCGCGCCACCCCGCTCACGCTGCCCCTGTGCTTCTCGAGGAGCGCCACGATACGCCCGCGCAGCTTGCCCCCCTCCTCCTCGGACTCGGGCGGCGCGACGGAGTCGTGGCGCACCTCGAGGAGGTGCGTGCTCTCGAGGTGCGCGCTCTCGATGAGCGGCCCGTCCGCGAGCGCGGCTGCGACCCCGAGGGTCTGCGACAGCTCGCGGATGTTGAGCGGCCACCGCTGCTGCACGAGCAACTTGCCGGCCTCCACGGTGAAGCCGAGCTCAGGCGCGCCCGGCACCTTGGAGCGCCGCAAGAGCTCGCGGACCAGAATGCCCATGTCCTCGATCCGATCCCGGAGCGGCGCGAGCATGTGCCGGTGCCCGGAGAGCCGCGCCTGCAAATCGACCCGGAACTCGCCCCGAATGGCCATCCTGTCGAGCGGTTTGTGTGTCGCCGCGACGACGCGCAGATCCACCTTGATGGGGCTCGTGCCGCCGACCGGCACGACCTCGCTCACCTCGAGCACGCGCAGGAGCGCGGCTTGCGCGGGCATCGGGAGATCGCCCACCTCGTCGAGAAAAAGCGTGCCGCCGTTCGCCCGGCGCACATAGCCCGGCTCGTCCCGGATGGCCCCCGTGAACGCGCCTTTGACGTGCCCGAAGAGCTGGCTCTCGAGCAGCGACGCCGTGAGCGCCCCGCAATTGACGGCGACGAGCGGCCCTGTCCGCCCCGAGAGCGCGTGGACGCCTGCCGCGAGCACCTCCTTGCCCGTGCCCGATTCGCCGAGGAGGAGCACCGGGATGGGCGCTCGCGCGATACGCGTCAGCACGTCGAGATCGTCTGCGAGCGGCGGGACGAGCGTGGAGAGCGCGCCGACCTCCGGGCTCTGGAGGTCCAGATCCGCAGCGGACGCAGGCGACGAGGGCAAGCCCGCGCGGTAGCGCAGAATGACGTTGCCGAGCTCGATGAAATCACCGTCCTCGAGCGCGACCTTCCGGACGCGACTGTCATTGACGAAAGAACCGTTCCTCGAGCCTGCGTCCTCGAAGGCCCAGCCATCGCCGCTCCGGACGAGGCGCGCATGGGCCTTCGAGATGGCCACATCGGGCAAACGCAATTCGAGCCGCCGAGCGCCCCCCTCGCGGACGCGCGACGCGACGCGCTCGGGCCCGCGGCCGATGTGGACGACGTCGATCTGCGAGAGGCAATACCGCGCGCCGCCGAGCGCCGGCTGATCACAATGGAGCACGACGAACAGGAACGGACGCGCGAGGGGCTGCGCCCGCCGCGCTTCGCGCGCGGGATCTTGGGTCGTACCGAGCGAGATCGGCTTCTGCGTCATGGCCGCATCACCCTATCACGAGCCGGCGAATGGTCCGGCTTTCACTCGGCGGCGCGCGCCTCCGCGACGCGGCGCTCGCACGCTCGCTGGTCCCTCTCGGCCTCGGTTTCGGTGACCTGGAGCAGTTCTCTCCGGATCGGCACGGGAATACAATATGAGGTCGCCCTCCAGAGTCGGGCGTCGCCGGGGCCGGTGAAGGGCTCCACGGCGGGCCATACCCGGATGACCTTCTCGTCGGAGAGTTGCGCAATGTACTTGCCGTCGGGGCTCCAGTCGGCGCGCAGGACGGCGAGGGGCGAGCCCCCGAGCACGAAGGGCTGCCCGGACCCGTCGGCATGAAAGACGCGCACGGTCGTGTCCTCCGACGCGGTGACGATGCGTGTCCCGTCGGGGCTCATGCTCGCCCACGAGACCGTACCCCCATGCCCCTGGAGGACCCATGGCTGCCCGGAGCCATCGGCGCTCCACACACGCGCGGTCCGGTCGCTGGACGTCGTGACGATCCGCGCGCCCTCAGGCGACCATGAAGCGGAGGTGACATTCGATTCGTGCCCCCGAAGCAGGAGCGGGGGGGCCGCGGCGTCGCGCACGTTCCAGATGCGCGCGGCGCTGTCCACGAACGACGTGACGATACGCGAGCCGTCCGGGCTCCATAACGCGTCCGGGCTCCAATGCGAGGGGTCGAACCTCGCACCCTGCTGGCCCAGCACGACGAGCTCCCCCTCCTCGTCGACGTGCCAGAGGTAGACGTTCCCGGTCCCGTCCGTCACGACGATCCGCGTGCCCCCGGGATCGAACGACGCCTGGACGACGCTCTTGGGTTTGGACGGGGTCCTGGTCACCGCCAGGAGCGCAGAGCCGTCGCTCGCCCACAAGCGCAGCGTTCCATCGAGGGAAGCGGTGACGATACGGTCGCCCGAAGCGCTCCAATCGACGTTCCAGACCTTATCCGGATGGAAGTCGAGGACGACGGGCGAAGAAGGGTCGTCGAGGCGCCATACCCGCGCGGTCCCGTCCCGCGCCGCCGTGACGAATCGCGTGCCGTCGGGGCTCCACCTCGCGCTCTGGACGTCCTCGGCATGATCACGCAAGACGACCGGGCTCCCCTCCCCATTCGCGCGCCACACCCGCGCGGTCTTGTCCCGCGAGACCGTGAGGATCCGCGCGCCATCGGGGCTCCACGCCATCGCGTTGACGACGTCCGTGTGGCCCTCGAGCACCCTCGGCGCGACGACCTCGTCGAGATCCCAGTACCGAAGCGTCCTGTCGAGCGACGCCGTGAGGAGGTAGCGGCCATCTGGGCTGAAATCCGCCGAGTAGATCCAGTGCTTGTGGCCACGCAAGACGATCGGCTGCCCCACGCCGTCGGCATCCCAGATGCGCGCGGTCTTGTCCTTCGACGCCGAGGCGATACGCTTGCCGTCGCGGCTCCACGCGACGCTCATGACCTTGTCCTCGTGGCCGCGCAGCGTGAGGCGCTCGGCGCCGCCTGCGGCATCCCAGATGCGCAGCGTGGCGTCCTTGCCCGCGGTGGCGATGCGCGCTCCGTCCGGGCTCCAGGCGACCGCGACGACCGCGTCCGTGTGCCCGCGGAGCAGCAGCGGCGCGCCCCCGCCGTCCGCGCTCCACACGCGCACGAGTCCATCGACAGAGGTCGTCGCGATGCGCTCGCCATCCGGGCTGAACCGGGCGTTCGTGACGCTCGCTTCGTGCTCGAGCTGGGCCAATTGCCTCCCGTCCGCCGCGCGGAATACCCTCGCGGTCCCGTCGTCCGAAGCCGTCACGACGCGCTGTCCATCCGGGCTCATCAGCGCCGACTGGACCTCGCCCTCGTGGCCCCGCAGCACGAGCGGCTCCCCGGAGCCATCCGCGTTCCAGATCCGGGCTGTCTTGTCCGCGGACGCCGTGACGACACGCGTGCCATCCGAGCTCCAAGCAGCGAACGAGAGGTACGCGTCGTGGCCGCGCAGCGTGACGAGCGTTCGGTAATCGCCGACCGTCAAAATCTGCGCCGCCTTGTCCCCGTACGCCGCGATGATACGCGCGCCATCCGGGCTGATGGTCGCCCAGTAGATCGGATCGCCGTTGTGGAGGCCCGAGACCTCGTCCCGCGCGACGCCGGAGGAGAGCGCATCACTCACGATTTCGGCCCACTCCTTGGGGATGTCCTCGGGCTCGACCTCCCGCGCGAACGCGAGCGCCAGCGTGGGATCGTCCTTTCGCCTGCGCGCCGCGAGCATCCGCGTGGCGTTGCGGCCACGCAGCGCCTCGCGCGCGAGCTCGGCGTTCTGCTCCTCGACACGCGCAGCCTGGGCCTGGGCGCGTATGGCCAGGAGAAACACGAGGACCGACACGGTCCCGAGAACCACGAACGCCCCGGCAATCGATCGTTGTCGCCTCCGCCGCGCGCGCTGCTGGAGGTCGATCACGGCGAGCAGGTACCGCTCTTCCGCGCGTCCGAGCGGCACACCGCGCGGTGCCTCCGGGCTCGCGTGCCTTCGCTCGTACCACGTCCGCGCCTCTTCGGCGGCGCGGTCCCGCCACAACAAGCCGGACGCCTCTCCGCCCGCCTGCCATTGCGAGGCGGAGGCGCGCAGCCGGGCCACGAACTGGGCGTCCGCCGTGTTCTCGTCGAGCCACCGCGCGAGCCTCGGCCAGCGATCGATGAGCGACTCGTGAACGAGCTCCACCGTGATCGCGCCCGGATCGCCGCTGGCCTCGAGGAGCAGGAGCCTCGCGCCGCAGAGGTGCTGGACGAGCGCCTCCACCGCGACGGGATCGTCGACGAGCGTCGCGAGCTCGGACAGGCTCACGATCGCGCGCGTGCGCTCCGGCGTGACCAGGCGCAAAAAGACGGCCTGACAGAGGTGCTGGTCAGGCAATGCGAGCGCCGCGAAGATCGCGTCGGCGTGCGTCGCGAGCGACCCGACCACCCCGCCGAGCCGCTCGTAGCTCGCTCGCGTCAAGGTCTTCGCTTCCCGATCCCGGGCCTCCCAGAGCGCGGCGGCCGAGAATTGCAGGAGCGGAAGCGGGGTCTTGGCACGCGAGAGCTCGTCCAGGATCTCGGTGATGATCGCCTCGTCCTCGAAGTGATGCCCGGCCACCTCCACGGGGCGCCGCAAGGCCTCTCGTAATGCCTCACGCCCCATCGGCGGCAGGAGGAAGAGCCCCTGCGTGACCTCCGCCAGGAAATGGGGATCCTCGGCGACGCGATCGAGGAAATCCGAACGAATGGTCACGATGGCCCGCAGCGGCGAGGAGGCGTCGTCTGCCACGCCGAGGAGGCATTGCAGGAATGCGGTTCGCTCGTCCGGATCAGAGACCAGCGTATAAAGCTCCTCGAATTGATCGACGAAGACGAGCGCGCGGCTCCCAGGCCCGCGCGCCCGGCAAAACGCCCGCAGGCGGGCGCCGAGCAAGCCCGGCTCGGCGCGGAGATCGTTCGGCCTGCCTTCGGCGAGCACCTCCGCGAGCGCCGCGCCGAGCGCCGACACGGGAGCGCGGCCCGGGCGCAGGACGAGCACGTCCCAGTCCTCGCCGGATTGTTTCAGGGCTGGGATCACGCCGGCGCGCAGAAACGACGATTTGCCCGCGCCAGAGGGGCCCACCACCGTCACGAGCCGCTGACGGCGGAGCCGCCCCACGAGGACCGCGATGTCCCGCTCGCGGCCGAAGAAGCGGCTCGCGTCCCCCTCCTGGAACGCCGATAGCCCCGCGAACGGCTGCTCGCCCTCGGCGAGCGCGAGGGGTCTTCCCCCGTCGCGCAGGGGCGTGAGCGCGGCGAGCAGCTCGTCCGCCGACCCGAAGCGCTCCTCCTTTCGCTTGCGCAAGCAGCGGTCGACGACGTCCGAGAGGGCTGAGAGCTCGGGCAGCACGTCACCGAGCCTCGGCATGGGCGTGTCCAGGTCGGCGACACGCTCGAGAGCCTCCCGCGTGAGCGGCGCGAGCGGATGCTCCCCCGCGAGCAGCTCGTACAGGAGGACGCCGACCGCCCAGAGATCGGCGCGCGCGTCGACGTCCTCGCCGAGCCATTGCTCGGGCGCCATGTACGCGAGTGTGCCTCCGTGACTCTGCTCCAAGTCATCGCCGCGCCTCGCCAGCCCGAAATCCAGCACTTTGACGCCCCCGGCGTCGAGGATCATGACGTTCTCGGGCTTGAGGTCGCGGTGGACGACGTCGCCCTCGTGCGCGGCGACGAGCGCGCGGAGGACCGATATCACGATGTCGAGCGCGAGGCCCTTCGGGAGCACGCGGCTCGATCCCCGGGCGGCGGAGGACAGGACCTCCCGCAACGTGCGGCCCTCGAGATACTCGAGGACCATGTACGGATGCCCCTCGGTCTCGTCGACGTCGTGGATGACGACGATGTTTTCGTGCTTGCAGAGCGCCGTCGCCCGGGCCTCGGCGAGCAAACGCGAGGTCGCCTGTCCGCGGTCGTGGAGGAGCTTGATGGCGACGGGGCGCCAGAGCTTGGTATCCCGCGCGAGCAGCACGACCCCCGTGCCACCTTCGCCGAGCTTGCGGATGATCTCGTAGTGCTTGAGGAAGCCGTCGATCGGAAGGGAAGGAACGCCGCGGGGCCCGCTGTGGGACGGCGCAGCAACCCGCCGCGGGGCCCCGTTCCTCTCGACGCGAACGAAGTCTGCGGTGACACTCACCGCCGTCGAGGTACGGGAGTCGCTTTCGACCTCGACAGGGCTCACGGGACGCATTCGATCTAGATGTAACGCATGAACCCCGGGCAAGTCCTTCCTTCCAAGAGCTCCGGCGGGAGCACGAACTCCAGGTCCGCGTGGCGCCGTCGGGAGAGGAGTTCACCGCGTCGATCGCGCTGCCTACGGAGGCGTTCGCCAAGGGGAACGCAGGGGCTGCCGAGCAGAAGGTGCTGAAGAGTCCAGATGTGGGGGGCGGTCCGCGCGTTTGGCGAAGGTTAACGATGCGTCGGCGACATTCCGCGCCACGCTTTGCACGGCCCACCGCAATTGCCGAGCCAGGTCCCTGTCCTTCCGTTCGATTCGCTCCGCGATCCTCCCTGCGTCCCCCGCCATCACCAGAACGACCTCATCAATCGTCAGCATAACGACTCCTCCGCCGGACGACCCTCTCGCCGGGACCCTCGTCCCGCACCGTCACGCGCAGCGCGCAGCGCGAGCATGGCGAGCACGGCTTGGCCTTGAAGAGGCCGAGCACGACGGTAAGCTCCCCGTCCCCCGAGCGGGATCCCCACCCGCGTCCCATTGCGTCCCCGTTTCCCCGTTTCCCCCGTTTCCCCCGTTTCCATTTCTTATTTTCCTACATGTCCCTCCTCGCCACCTCCCTCACCGTCCGCCTCTCCGGCCGCACCCTCCTTCACCGCGTCACCTTCGAAGCGCGTCCCGGCGAAGTCCTCGCCGTCTTTGGCCCCAGCGGTGCTGGCAAGACCACCCTCTTCCGTGTCCTCGTCGGCGAGCTCGCCCCCATCGAAGGAATCGTCCTCCTCTCCGGCGACGACATCACGCGCCTCCCCCTCTTCGAACGTGCTCGCCGCGGCCTCGGCTACGTCCCGCAGACTCCGAGCGTCCTCCCCGACCTCTCCGTTCGCGATAACCTCGCCGTCTTCGAGCGCCTCACCCGCCGCGCGCGCCCTCCCGGCTCGCCCGACGCTCTCTCCATCGCGCGTGACCTTGGCCTCGAACCCCTCCTCGACACCCAGGCTGCGCGCCTCTCCGGCGGCGAGCGCCGTCGCCTCGAGATCACGCGCGCCCTCTCCGCCGCGCCTCGTGTCCTCGTTTGTGACGAACCGTTCGCGGCGGTGGATCCCCTCGGCGCTCTCCATGTCGCGGATCGACTCCGGGCCCTCGCGGATGCCGGCGCCACCGTCCTCGTCTCCGATCATCACGTCGACGCGGCCTTGCGCCTCTGCGACCGCGCCCTCCTCCTTCTAGATGGAGAGGTCGCCCTCGAGGCCTCCCCCGAGGACTTTCGGGCGCACCCTCTTGTCCGGTCGCGTTACGCCGCTACCTCCCCTTAGCGGGATTGTCCGGGCGGTATCGACGGTTCTCACCAGGACATGCGCAAGCGCTCCGGCGGTTCGGTGGGTTTGACGCGTGGCCCAGGAAACGAGACGGTCATGCGAGCGACCACGGCGCGGGAGGAAACGGCAACGTTGCGACGCTTCCCCCTGATCGTTCCGCGCGCTTTGGCTCGGCCTGCGGTGGTACGATCCCACGTGGTGCGCGCATGAGAGCGCGCCGGGTGCTTCGCCCTCGAGGAAAGGAAGGCAGCCTTCGATGAACATCGCAATCACGTTCCGACACATGGTCGCCACGGAAGCGGTGAAGCAGTACGCGCACGACAAGATCGCCAAGCTGCAAAGGTTCCTTCGTCAAGCCATGGCCGCGCAGGTCACCTTGTCCGTCGAAGGCCTCGAGCACATCGCCGATGTGAAGATCTCCTCGGGCAGCCAGCAGTTCCACGCCACGGTCCGCAGCCAGGACATGTACGCCTCGATCGACAAGGTCATCGACAAGCTCGACCGCCAGATCGAAGCGGACAAGACGGCGAACATGGCGAAGAAACGCGGCGCGCCGAGCGCGGGCGAGTTCGCGACCGAAGTCAGTGAGGCCGCCGAGGGTCGCGCCCGCGACTGAGGCGTTTTCCACGCTGTACGCCCTCGCCAGCCGGCCCTTTCCGTAGTAGGGCTCGCCCGTGCTTCTGCCGAGGCACGGGGGGGACACACGACGGATGAGAACGGCGCCGGCCAGCGCCGCACGGGCGCCCCTCCGGCGGTCCCGTCGCGCGACGGCCGGCGCCTCTTCGCAAAAACCCCCGGGCACGATCATGGGTGTTCTCGAGATCCTGAGCGCGGACCACGTCTCGGTGG
The DNA here is from genome assembly GCF_009649845.1 of Polyangium spumosum. Classification (NCBI taxonomy): domain Bacteria; kingdom Pseudomonadati; phylum Myxococcota; order Polyangiales; family Polyangiaceae; genus Polyangium; species Polyangium spumosum. The sequence continues at coordinate 1,011,063 of NZ_WJIE01000002.1, read as the reverse complement.
CGAACGAGGCCGAGGGCGTCGTCCGCTCCAAGTCCGATGCGCTGCGCCGCCTCGCCGAGCTGCTCGCCCGCGGGATGGCCCCCCCGACGCCCGCGTCGGAGATCGAGCGGGTGCTCGTCGAGCGCGAGAACCTCCAGTCGACCGGCGTCGGCGGCGGCGTCGCCATCCCGCATGGCGCGCTCGAAGGCCTCGATCGGCACGTGGGCGCCGTCCTGCTCTGCCCTCACCCGATCGACTTCGACGCGATCGATCGCGCGCCCGTCGGCATCCTCTTCGCCGTCGTTGGCCCGAAGCGCGCCGCCGGTGAGCACCTGAAGACGCTGGCGCGTGTCTCGCGGCTGCTCCGCGACGACGAGTTCCGCAAGCGCCTGCTCCTCGCGCCGAGCGGCGGCGACGCGTTCGCGATCATCGCCGCCGAGGAGGGCAGGGGTCCGTGAACGAAGAGGCCCCGCGCAGCGTCCCCGTCCCGCGCGCATCGATGACCGTGCGCGCCTTGCTCGGCGATCCCGGGCTCGGCGTGGGGCTCGAGCTCGTCGCCGGCGAGGCGGGCCTCGATCGGATCATCGAGTCGACGCGTATCCAGAAGTCGGGCCTCGCGCTCGTGGGGCACTTCCACGGCATCACCTCCTCGCGGATCCAGATCTTCGGCCAGACCGAGCTCTCGTTCTTGCACACGCTCGACGCAGAGGACCGCGCGAGGAAGCTCCACGACCTCTTCGCGCGTGAGCTCTGCTGCGTGATCGTCACGCGGGACGCGCGCGGCGAAGGCGAGTCGTCGCCCGAGGCCGGCTACCGCGCCGTGCCCGAGCTCGTGGCCGCGGCCGAGGCCTCGGGCACGCCGCTCGTCCGATCGGCGTCGCGATCGAGCGTCACCATCACCGCGCTGCACGCGCTGCTCGACGACAGGCTCGCGCCGCGCGTGCGGCTGCACGGCGTGCTCGTCGACGTCTTCGGCGTGGGCGTGCTCCTCGCGGGCCCGAGCGCGATCGGCAAGAGCGAGTGCGCGCTCGACCTCGTGATGCGAGGTCATCGCTTCGTCGCCGACGACGTCGTCGAGTGCGACTACCGCCCGCCCGGGATGATCTTCGGCACGTCGGCGCTCCTGCTCCGTCACCACCTCGAGGTGCGCGGGCTCGGCATCCTCAACGTGAAGGACCTCTTCGGCGTGACGGCGATCCGCGAGCGCAAGCGCATCGACGTGGTGATCAAGCTCGTCGAGTGGTCGAAGGACGTCGAGTACGACAGGCTCGGCCTCGAGGATCGTCACCGCACGATCCTCGGCGTGAAGGTGCGCGAGCTCGTGATCCCGGTGCGGCCGGGGCGCGACATGTCGACGATCATCGAGGTCGCCGCGCGGAACGAATTGCTCAAGAACGCAGGGCACCACGCCGCGAAGGAGTTCTTCGGCAACCTCGAAGGCGCGTTGCTCGGCGGAGGGAGGCGAGAGCGATGAGCGACAAGAGCCGCGTCGTCGTGGTCACCGGGCTCTCGGGGGCCGGCAAGTCCACCGCGCTCCACGCGCTGGAGGACCTCGGCTACTTCTGCGTCGACAACCTGCCGACGTCCCTCGTGCCGCAGACGATCGAGGTCTGCGAGGCCGGAGGCATCCGCCGCGTCGGCCTCGGCATCGACGTGCGCGCCTTCGCCTTCCTCGACGGCGCCGGGCCCACGCTCTCGCGTATCGCCGAGGGGCGCGACATGGCCGTCGTCTTCCTCGACGCGACCGACGAGGCGCTGCTGCGCCGCTTCAACGAGACGCGCAGGCCGCACCCGCTCTCGGCCGCGGCCTCACGCGCGCCCGGCAGCTCCGGCGGGCTCGCCGTGCTCGACGGCGTGCACCTCGAGCGCGAGCGCCTCGCGCCGCTGCGCGCGCTCGCCACCATCGACCTCGACACGACGCGCCTCAGCGTGCACGAGCTGCGCCGCCAGATCATCGCGCACCTCGGGCCGGGCAAGGCGGAGGCGCCGCGCATGTCCACGCGCTTCGTCTCCTTCGGCTTCAAGTTCGGCGTCCCGGTCGATGCCGATCTGATCTTCGACGTCCGCTTCCTCGACAACCCGCATTTCGTCCCGGAGCTCCGGCGTCTGCCCGGGAGCCACCCCGCGGTGCGCGATTTCGTCCTGCAGAGCCCCGAGGCGTCCGAGCTGCTCGAGAAGATCGGCGCGCTGCTCGAGTTCTCGCTCCCGCGTTACGAGCGTGAGGGGAAGAGCTACCTGACCATCGGGATCGGCTGCACCGGGGGGCGACATCGATCGGTGGCGCTCGCCGAGGTTTTGGCCGACAATCTACGCAGGAAGGTGACGCTACCCATCTCGGTCGTGCATCGTGACGTCGGCAGGGCGGAGCACACCGCGGCGCCCGAGCACGATGCCGATCCACTCTCGCGTGGCGCCGACGAGGGGGCGGAGGGGGCGCCGCGGCCCCCCGACGGTGGCAGGGGGAAGACGTGAGCGGCGGCAGCGCGACGGGTCGGTTCACGATCGTCAACGCGCGCGGCCTGCACGCGCGCGCGGCCACGAAGCTCGTGCAGCTCGCGGGCAAGTATCCGTGCGAGGTCACGGTCGCGGGGCCCGACGGGCAGGAGGCGAACGCGAAGAGCGTGATGGGCGTGCTCCTGCTCTGCGGCGGCGTCGGCACGGTGCTCGAGGTGAAGGCGCGCGGCGAGAGCTCGTCCGAGGCCGTGCGAGCGATCGGGGAGCTCATCGCCGCTCGCTTCGGAGAGCACGAATGAGCGCGGAGCCTCCTTCGAAGACGGCCGAGGTGCTCCGCGGCATCGCGGGCTCGCCAGGCGTCGCCATCGGCAAGGTCGTCGTCTTCGGGTTGAGCCGCGCGCCCTGCCCGAGGCGCACGATCGGCGAGGCGGACGTCGACGCGGAGATCACGCGCTTCGAAGAGGCCGTCGCGCGCGCGCAGCGCGACCTGCGCGAGATGTCGCAGCGCCTCACCGAGCGCAGCGCCGAGGCCTCCATCCTCGAGGCCTACGTGCTCATGACCGGCGACCCCGTGCTCGCCGAGGCCGTGCGCCACCAGATCCGCAAGGAGAAACGCGGCGCGGAGTGGGCCGTCGCCGAGGCCTCCGACGCGATCGCCAAGCGGCTCGCGGCGCTCGATGATCCGTACCTGAGCGAGCGCAGCCACGACGTGATGTTCATCGGCGATCGGATCCTGCGCGCCTTCGGCACGAGCGCGCCCGAGCAGCCGCACCTGCGCCTCGATGGTCCCTCGATCATCGTCGCGCACGACCTCTCGCCTGCGGACACGGCGGCGATGATCAACCAGCCCGTCGTCGGCTTCGTGACCGAGGTCGGCACGCGGACGAGCCACACGGCGATCATGGCGCGCGCGCTGGAGATCCCCGCCGTCGTCGGCGTGACCGACGCGCTCGCGCGGATCCGGAGCGGCGATCTCGTGGTCGTCGACGGCCTGCGTGGCAGCGTGCTCGTGCGCCCGCAGGCGCGCGAGCTCGACGAGGCGCGCGCCCGCGGCGAGCGTCACACCGCGCTCTCGCGTGAGCTCTCGGTCTCGCGTGATCGGGAGGCGACGACCCAGGACGGCTTGCGCGTCACGCTGCGCGCGAACGTCGAGCTCCCGGCCGAGGCCATCCTCGCGCGTGATCACGGCGCCGAGGGCATCGGCCTCTACCGCACCGAGTTCCTCTACATCGATCGCTCCGAGCCGCCGACCGAGGAGCAGCAGTTCGAGATCTTCCGCGCCGTCGTGGAGACGATGCGCCCGATGCCCGTCACGCTGCGGACCTTCGACATCGGCGGCGACAAGTTCATCTCGAGCCTCAAGCTCCCGCCCGAGATGAACCCGATGCTCGGCTTGCGCGCCGTGCGCCTCGCGCTCTCGCAGCCCGAGGTCTTCCTCGAGCACCTGCGCGCGATGGTCCGGGCGAGCGCGTACGGCGAGGTGAAGATCATGATCCCCATGATCGCGAGCCTCTCGGAGCTCCGGCAGGTGCGCGTGTTGCTCGACCAGGCGATCGCGCAGGTGAAGGCGCGAGGCCTTCCGTGCGCGGAGGAGATCCCGCTCGGGGTCATGATCGAGGTGCCTGCGGCCGCGGTGCTCGTGGATCTCTTCGCCCAGGAGGCGAGCTTCATGAGCCTCGGGACGAACGACCTCGTGCAGTACACGCTCGCCGTCGATCGCACGAGCCGCTCGCTCGCCTACCTCGCTTCGTCCTTCGACCCCTCGATCTTGCGGCTCATCCGCAGCGTGGTGCGCGCCGGCGAGGGGTGGAGCTGTCCTGTCTCGATCTGCGGCGCGATGGCGAGTGATCCTCTCGCCGCGGTCCTGCTCGTGGGCCTCGGCATGCGTGACTTCTCCATGGAGGCGGCGGCGATCCCCGAGATCAAGGAAGCGCTGCGTCGCGTCACGCTCGTCGAGGCCGAGGCCGTGGCGCGGGAGGCCTTACGGTTCGGCACCTCCGACGAGGTCGAGCACTGCGTGGCCGAGGCGTTCGCGCCGCGCCTCTACGATCTTCTCACCGGCGAGCGTTGAAGGCATTCTCCTCCTCCGGTCCGAAAAACCCCGAGGAGCTCATGACCGCCATCACCTCGACCCAGATCCAGACGTCTCGCCTTCGCATGCACGTGCTCGTCCGCGGCCCCAAGGACGGCGTGCCGGTGCTCTTCATCCACGGCAACTGCTCCTCCGCTCGTTTCTACGAGGAGACGATGGCCGCGCTCCCCGAGGGCTTCCGCGCCATCGCGGCCGATCTGCGCGGCTACGGCGACACCGAGCCCGCGCCCATCGACGCGACCCGCGGCCTGCGTGATTTTTCGGACGACCTCGCGGCGCTCTTGCGTCACCCCGAGCTCGGCGTCGCGGGCAAGGTGCACGTCGTGGGCTGGTCGGTCGGCGGCGGCGTCGCGATGCAGCTCGCGATCGACCACCCCGAGCTCGTCGGCAAGATCGTCCTCGAGGCGCCGATGTCGCCGTACGGCTTCGGCGGCACGCGCGGCGCGAGCGGCGAGCCTTGCTTCGCGGACTTCGCGGGCTCGGGCGGCGGCACGGCGAACCCCGAGTTCGCGCGGCGGTTGAAGGAGGGCGACGCCTCGGAGGAGAGCGCGTTCTCGCCGCGCAAGGTGATGAACGACTTCTACTTCAAGCCGCCGTTCCGCGTGGAGAAGGCGCGCGAGGAGGTCTTCGTCGCGGAGATCCTGAAGATGCGCACGGGTGACGATCACTACCCCGGCGACACGACCACGTCGACGAACTGGCCCGGCGTCGCGCCCGGCGCGCGCGGCGTGAACAACGCGCTCTCGCCGAAGTACGTGGACCTCTCCGGCTTCGGCAAGCTCGCGCCTGCGCACGACGTCCTTTGGATTCGGGGCGACGCCGATCAGATCGTGAGCGACACGTCGCTCTTCGATTTTGGCTTCCTCGGCAAGCTCGGTGCGATCCCTGGCTGGCCCGGCGAGGACGTCTGCCCGGCGCAGCCGATGGTCGCGCAGACACGCGCCGTGCTCGAGGCCTACAAGGCGAACGGGGGCAGCTACCGCGAGGAAATCCTGCCGAACGTCGGGCACTCGCCGCACATCGAGGCGCGCGACGTGTTCGTCAAAGAGCTCGTTCGTTTCTTCGGCTGAGCGAGCGGCGGGCCCCGGGGGGGGCGGTTCGATCGGCGTCTCCGGATCGTCTGTTAAAAAGAGGTTAGGGCCTGAAAAACCGGTCGACGGACGAACCTCGCTGGCTCGGCTCCCGTTTTTCGATCGCGCGTGCACGTGGCCCCGCAGAACGTGTTAGGTTTGTCGGCGTCAGGATGAAGCGCACGTCGAGCCAAACGCAGGCGCAGGGATCGAAGACGCGGGGGACGGCCGCCCGCGAGCGCGTGGACATCACGAGCGGGCCGCCGGAGCCGTACGCTGGGAAGCTCGGGGCGCGGATGCGTGATCTGCGGCTCGAGCGAGGTCTGTCGCTCGCGAGCTTGCGCGAGGCGGGGGGCCTGACGCCGAGCCAGATGTCGAGCGCGGAGCGGGGCCGGGTGCGGGTGACGATGGGCACGGTGGTCGCGGTGGCGCGAGCGCTCGACGTGCCGCCGTTCGTGCTGATGGCCTTCCCCGACGAGGATCCGCTCTCGGCGGTGCTGGAGGAGATCCGGCAGGCGTACGGCGGCGATATGCGGCGCGTGAGCGCGGTGATCGAGGAGCGCGCGAGCGCGCGGCTCGCGAAGAAGCGCGCGGGGCGCGGCGGCGCGACGAAGCGCTCGGGTCACGAGTAGAGCGGAAAGTCAAGGACATCGTGTCGGGGCCGTACCGAGGCCCCCCTGCTGACGGCGGCGGGGGTGGTGTCGTGTGTGACCGGCCCTTGACGGCATCTGTTGGCGGGACAAACGAGCCGGCGCGCGAGGGGCCCGGGGCGCGGGTTTGTCCCGTGAGCGTGCGGCTTCGAGGTGCGTCGGCCCCACCCTCGTGTGTTGACGCCCGGTTTCATTCGCGAAAAAAGAATGCCCCGTGTCGTTTTTCGCCCTTCGAAAATGCGTTCGAAATGCGTTCGATGATTGGGTGGCGACGGCCGGTCGTGGTAAGAGGGGTTGTCGAGAATGATCATTTCGAACGCCGACCGACGCTCGTGCCCTACGACGAGCGGTCGACGGTATTTATTTGTTTGGCAGGACAATCTTTTTTCTGAGGTGCAACCCGTGCCCACGCGTCGTGTCCCGGATCCGTTTGCCGCTCACATCGGCGCTCGAATAAGAGCGCGCCGGCGGGAGCAGAACATGTCACTCGCTCAATTCGCCAAGGCGAGCGGGCTCTCCAAGGGCCACGCCTCCACGCTGGAGAATGGGCTCGCGGTCATGAGCGTGAACACCGTCTACGCCGCGGCCCGGGCCCTCGGCGTGCCGCCGTTCCTCCTGTGCATGCGCGAGGAGGACGAAGGCGTCGCCTGGGCCCTCGAGCAGATCCTCGGCGAGGAGGACGGCGACGTGTTTCGCGCGGCCGTGACGCTGAGGGCGCTCGTCCTCGGGCCGCGAGGCAAGCGAACGAAGAGACGAACCCGAGCCCCGGGACGACCGAAGCGACGAGCGCGGGTTCGCCCCGGAACCATTCCCTCGGCCTCCCATCTCCCACCCGGGCGAGGCGAGGGGCGCGGGCAGGGGTTGTCGGGACATGCGCGTCCTACGGGGACGTTGTGCCGGGCGAGGACGACATGGTAGAGTTCGTCCCACGCGAACACGGTCACGACGAACCGCCGCGTTTTGTCCTGATCTTCTCCTCGTCTCCGGCGCGCCGGGGACGCACGCTCGAGGTGGAAAAACCATGCCCCGTCGCCCGACTCCCGAGCCCGTCGCCGCCAAGGTGGGGGCCCGAATCCGTGATCTGCGCCAGGAGCGCGGCATGTCGCTCGCGGCCCTCGCCGACGAGAGTGGTCTGTCCAAGGGGCACATGTCGAGCGTGGAGCGCGGCCTCGTCCTGATCACGGTCGGCACCGTGGTCTCCGCGGCAAAGGCGCTCGGCGTCCCGCCGTTCGTGCTCCTCATGTTCCCCGAGGAAGAGCCGCTCGCCGCCGTGGTCGAGCACATGCGCTCGAGCGAAGGCGGCGATACGGACAAAGCCGCCGCCGCCCTGCGCAAGCTGGTCTTCGGGCCCAACGGCCGCGCCCCGAAAACGGCCACGCCCGCGAAAAACGCCGCAACAAAGGCCGCGCCCGCGAAGGCCTCGACGAAGGCCGCCGCCGCGCCCGCCGCGCCCGCCCCGGCGCCGGCCGCGAAAACCCGCCGCAAGCGCTGAGGGGTTCTTCCCGTAACACCCGTTTCGGAGAGGCGCCGCGAAGGCGTCAACTACGCGGCGTCGGAATCGGCGTCTTCCGCGAGGGAGGCGGCACCGTCGTCGGCGTGCGCGACGCGCCCGTCGCCGCGTCCACGATCCGAACGTCGAGCCCGAGCGCGTCCTTCAACATCCCGCACTTCGCGCCGACGGTCCACTCCTCGAGGGACCGATCCTCCGTGCCCGAGAGCTCGAGCACCAGCGTGTCGCCCTCGATGCGCCCGCTGACCCCCGCGACCTTGGCCCGATGCTCCCGATCGAGCGCGTCCGCGACCCGGAGGATCGCCGCCATCGCCTTCACCTTGGCCCGATCCTCGCGCGAGAGCGTGCGGAAATTCTCGTGGTCGAGCTGCGGCGGGCTCTTGCGGTGGTAACGCGCCACGTTCGCCACGATCTCGCGCTCCGAAGGCGAAAGGCCCATCAGGTCGCCGTGCACGATGAGGTAGTAGCTGTGCTTGTGGTGGCCCTCGTACCGCACGAAGTCGCCGACGTCGTGCAGGAGCGCCGCCGCGTGGAGGAGGATGCGGTCGCGCGGGCTCATCCGGTGGCGCGTCGCGAGCTCGTCGAAGAGGCGCGTCGCGAAGCGCGCCACGAGCATGCCGTGCGCCTCGTCGAAGTGGTACCTGCGCCCGAGCCGGAGGCACGCCTCACTCACGGCCGTCGCCTCGATGCCGAAATCACGCGGCACGAAGTGCTGGCGCGCGAGGTCGACGAGCACGCCCTCCTTCAGCCCGACGCCCGGCGCCGTGATCGACGCCCGCCCGAAGGCCTCGGCTACACGGCAGAGCACGGTCGCCGCGGGTACGATCGTGTCCGCTCGATCGGGCCGCAAGCCATACGCGAACACGCGCTCGTCCACGCTCTTCGCGGAGAGGTCGTCGAGCAACTTGCGCATCGCGCGCACCTCGATCGCGCGCCCCTCGGGGAAGGCGATGGGCATCGGGCAGAGGTCGGCGAGGGTCTCGATGTTGCCGCCCGTGCCGATGACGACGTCGACGGGCCCGTCGGAGGCCTCCTCGATCTCGCGGAACGCGTCGGCGCAGACGCGGTCGACGTACTCTTCGAGCAGCTTGCGGTGGCTCGCGTCGATCGGCCCGCGCCCCTCGAGGAAGGCCTCGAGCAGCCGGACGGTCCCGACGGGCAAGGAGCGCGAGAAGACGGGGACCCGGCCTTCGAGCAGCGTGAGCTCGGTCGAGCCGCCGCCGATGTCCACGAGCAAGGAGCGCCGCGGCCCCATGGGGATACGCTCGACGACGGCGAGCTGCACGAGGCGCGCCTCCTCGACGCCCTCGATGATCTCCACGTGCACGCGGCTCTCGCGCTCGGCGCGCTCGACGAAGAGGTCACCGTTCTGCGCCTCGCGCGCGGCGCTCGTGGCGACGGCCCGGTAGCGCTCGACCTTCGCCGCGTCCATCGCCGCGCGGAACCGCTTCAGCGCCTCACACGCCGCGCCGATGACGCCGTTCTCGAGGCGTCCTTTGGTGAAGACGTCGTGCCCGAGCCGCACCGGCGCGCGGTCGACGAGCACGTCTCGGAAGGGGTAAAATCGTGGGCCCTCTTCCGTGAGGAGCGGCGGGTCCACGTCAACCACGCGCAGCCGGATGGCGTTGGAGCCGATGTCGATCGCCGCGAGGCGAGCCATGGCGGGAGAAGTAGCGGAGCGCGGACGGGTTGGCTACTCTCATGGCGCTCATGGCTACCGTCTTGCGAACCATCTTGCCGCTCGTCGCGACCGCCGCCCTCGGCGCCGTCGCCCTCGGATGCGCACCCGAGCCGGTCCGCGCGCCGAACCCCACGAGGAGCCTCGACGAGCGCCGCGCGCTCGAGGTCATCCGCCGCGCCGTCGCCCAGGAAGGCGAGAAGCCCGCGCCTGCCCGCGAGGTCGAGATGCGCAACGGCAAGGCCTTGCGCGTCGACGTGAGCGTCGACGGCCACGAGTTCGGCATCGCGTACATCTCCGACGACGACGCGGACAAGCTCGGCGACGCGATCAAGCCGCCGAACGGGCCCGACGAGAAGCTCCGCCTCGAGCGCGTCGGCCCCGACGGCGAGGTCCGCATCGTGCTGCTCTACCAGACGAACTACCGTTACGACGACCTCGCCGGCGAGTCGCACGAGCTGACGACGATCACCGCCGAGCGCACGCTGACCCGCGACGTGCGCGACTTCATCACGTACGCGAAGACGAAGAAGTTCAAGTGAGCCTCGGCGACAAGATCTCCACCCTGGTGACGGACGAATCCGCGCGCGCCGCCGGTCCTCGCCGCGCGCTCCTCGTGGCGAGCACGGCGCTGCTCGTGGGTCTCGGCCTCGTGGGCCTGCGCCCGAGCGCCCCGAACGATACGAGCCTCATCGACCTGGGCATGGTCCTGACGCTCCTCGCGCTCTTGCTGCTCATCGGCGGCATTCACACCTACGGCCGTCTCGGTCCGGACGATGGGGGCTACGCTCGGACAAGCCGAGCTGCGCCCCCAAACCCCCCGCCGGACGAGGGCGAGAAGGGCAGCCGGGGCGGCTGATCGCGGGCCCCCTCTCGACGGACTTGCGAAGACCGCGCGCTTGGACCAGCATCGCGGCCATGCACCGTCCCAGCCGCCAGCACCAGCACCTGATCGAGAAGATCGCCAGCAAAGAGTCCCGCGCCAAGGCCCACAACCGCAAGCCCGGTAAGCGCCTGAAGCAGTGGAGGAAGTGGGCAGAGGCGTACAAGGGCCTCGCCACGCAGGCCTGATCGAGCGCTCTTCCCGCAAGTATTACGCTCCCTTCTCGTCTTCATCCCCACCACATCGTCGCGAGGCCGTTGCAACGAGGAAGCTCGTCGTTGCACCCTCGCGATCGATGCGCGCCTTGCTTCACGGAGGCCTCCTCGCCCTCGGGCTCACCCTCGCCGGGTGCGCCGCAGGAGAGCAGGTCCCGCGCGCTTCGTCGGGCCTCTCTCCCACCTTCTCCGCGCTCGTCGCGAGCCCGAGCGACTTCGACGTCGAGCCGCGTGAGGTCTCCGCGGCGCTCGCCGAGGAGGATCTCGACTTCGTGCTGCGCGTCTTCGCAGACGCGTACGCCGCGCCCGAAGGCCACGCGCCCCTGCCGCCCGTCGCGCAGATCGACGAGGCGCGCCGTGTGATCCGTAGCCGCGCGCGCCTCTCGCCCCGCGAGCTCGCGACGCTCTTGCGCGACCTGCTCCGCGCCGACGACGGGCACCTCGCCTTTGGTCACGGCGGCGCGCGTCCGCTGCGCCTCGAAGCGCTCCCGGCGCCGCCTTCGTCGCCGAGGAGCGACGCGCCGCCGGTCGAGCTCGTCGAAGGAGACGTCCCCGTCCTCGTCGTCCGCACCTTCGAGACGGCGGCGGCCGCGGCGCTCGCCACCTTGCCTCGCCTCGCCGAACGTCTCCGCGAGGCGCGCGCCTTCGTCGTGGATCTGCGCGGCAACCGCGGCGGCAACTACACCTTCGCCGAGCGTTTCCTGCTCGCGCTCGCGCACGGGCCGATCCGCGCGCTCGAGACGCGGGAGGTCCAGTCCGTGACCGCGGCCCTCGGGCGCGTGAACGCCGCGAGGAAGCGCCTCGCGCGTGGCGACGTTCCGCCCGCCGCGCGGCGGATGTTCCTCGAGCACATCACGCTCCTCGAGCGCCTCGCCGAGGATGTTCTCGCGCGCGGCCCGTCGCGCGTGGAGATCGTCCGCGAGGGCGAGATCCTTCGTGGCGCGGCGCCGAGGCCGCTCGCGGGCCGGGGCGTGGTCCTCGTCGATCGCGGCTGCGCTTCGGCGTGCGAGATGTTCGTCGCGCTGGCGCGGCAAGTGCCGGGGCTGCTCGTCGCCGGCGAGCGCACGCGTGGCAGCATGGCGGTCGGCGAGGTCGCGTCGTTCCTGCTCCCGCGCTCGCGCCTCACCGTCACGCTCGGCACGCGCGCCGTCGTCGATCCGCTCGGCGACTTCGACGAGACGCGTGGCTTCGTCCCCGATCTCGAGCTCGATGTCACGAGGCCCGACGCGCTCGTCGCGGCGGCGCGTGTCGCCTCGTCCGCGCCTGCGTCCGCGTGGGCGGCGGCCCGCGCGCGTGGCCCGTCCCTGAAAAAGCCGCGTTGACCTCCGGGGTACCTCACGTATTCTCCGTTTTTGCGCGTCGGGCAGGACCACGCGCGACAGCGGAGGCACCTCATGCGGAGAGCAACGGACACAACGAAGGGGGCTCCTCGTGCGCTCGCGGCGGCGCTCTTCGTCGCTGTAGGCGTCGTTTCGCAGCTCGCGGCGGCGCAGGCGCCCGCGCCTCCGCCGCCCGCTTCTCCGGACACACAGGCGCCTCCGCCTCCTCCTCCGCCGCCGCCGGGGTACGAGCCTGCGCCTCCGCAGGTCGCGCCGCTGCCTCCGCCCGGGTATCCGCAGGGATATCCGCAAGGGTATCCGCCGCCGGGGTATCCGCCGCCCGGGTACGCCCCGCCGCCCGGATATCCGCAAGGGTATCCGCCGCCGGGGTACCCGCCGCCTGGGTATGGGCCGAATAGCTACGGATATGGCCCGCCCGGCGCCGAGCTCCCCGCGACGCTCCCGTACGAGGAGGGAGATCCCATCCGGCCTGGGTACCGCCTCGAGAGCCGCATCCGCAAGGGCCTCGTCATCGGCGGCGCCGTGACCTTCGGGGTCCCCTGGTTCTTCTCGGCCATGATCGCCTCGATCGGCAGCAGCGTCGACAGGAACGCGGGGACCTGGCCGCTCTACATCCCGGCCCTCGGGCCCTTCATCGCGATGGGCACCCTCGACTCCGAGGGCGCGGGGACCTTCTGGCTCGCGCTCGACGGCCTGGCCCAATCCGGCGGCATCGCGATGCTCATCGCCGGCCTCGTCGCCCAGGAGAAGCGCCTCGTCCGTACGAACGAGTTCGGCTCCGTGACCGTGATGCCGCTCCGATTCGGGCCGCATGGCGGCGGCCTGGGCCTCGTGGGGACGATGTGACGACGCGACGAACGATCCTCTTTTCGAGCGTGACGCTCGTGATCCTTGGTGCTGCAAATATCTCCCTCGCGCAAGGCGCGCCTCCGCCGCCGGGCGCGATGCAGCCGCCGCCGGGTTATCCGCCGCCGGGCGCCTATCCGCCGCCGCCGATCTTCGGGCCCTCGCGTTTGCCGTACAAGGAAGGGGATCCGGTCCCGTTCGGTTACACCATCGAGACCCGCCCCCGTTACAAGATGGCGACCGCGGGTATCGCGACGTTCGCGCCGCTCTACGGGATGTCGGTCCTCTTCGCGGGCAGCTTCGTGGGGGCCGAGGGCGCGAGGGGTGGCTGGTACACGCCGCTCTTCATCCCCGTCATCGGCCCCTTCGTGGCGATCGGCACCTCCGACGCCGAGGAAGCCGGCGCCTTCATGCTCGCGCTCGATGGCCTCGGCCAGCTCACGGGCGCCGCGCTCTTCGTGGCGGGCATGCTCGCCGACGAGAAGTTCGTCACGCGCACCCCGTCGCTCGCCTTCGATCCGCGCCCCGAGGTCCTGGTCGGCCCGCGGACCGCGGCGCTCCGGTGGCAGTTCTGAGCCGTGGATCGACGATGAAAGGGACTCCGCCGATGGACAACCGCAAGCGCACGTCGATCCCGGCCTCCGCGAGGCGCCTCCTGCCGCTCGTCGCGCTCTCGCTCGGCCTCGCCACCACGCTCCCCGCGAGCGCCCAGCCTGCGCCCGCTGCGCCTCCCGCGCCGCCGCCGCCTCCCGCGGCGACGGACGCGACGCCGCCGCCGCCTCCTCCGTCCACGGACGCGTTGCCCCTGCCGCCGCCTCCACCACCGACGACCACGACCGAGGAGCAGCCGAAGCCCCCGAAGCGCAAGCCGAAGCTCAGTGGCGAGACCTGGGGCAGCGACCCGATGTCCCCGCCCCTCTGGGCCCCGGCCGACGACAAGGGCCTGCCCGTCTTGCCTCGCCGTATCGATTACGAAGAAGGCGACATCCTCCTGCCGGGCTACGAGCTCAAGACGCGGCCTTCGCGCAGCCTCCTCATCGGCGGCATCGTCACCTTCGCCGTGCCCTACGGCCTCTCCGCGCTCGTCGGCGGCGCCTTCGCCTTCGACGACAACGACCGCGACTCCGAGACGTTCGGCCCGCTGCTCGTCCCCGTCTTCGGCCCCTTCATCACGCTCGGCGTCGACAACGCGCGCACCCAGGAATTCCCGAACCCGCGCAGCTCCGATGAGGACCTCTTCTCGTTCTTCATGCTCCTCAACGGCTTCACGCAGATGACCGGCGCCGCGATGATCGCCGCGGCCCTCCTCGTGCCCGAGAAGTACCTCGAGCGCGCGCAGGCGCTGCCCGGCAGGCCGGAGCTGCTCGTGGGCGGCAGCTCCGCCGCCGTGCGCCTCCACTTCTGATTCAGGTCGCTCGGGCCATCATCCAGGTCCAGTCGAGCGGCGATCCCGCCTCGTCCCCCTGGTTGCGCACGCGCAGCACGGCGCGACGCGGGTTCGCCGACAGATGCCGCAGGATCCAGAACACCGTCTCCGGATCGTCGTTGCCCGCGGCCTCCGCGACCTCCGCGAGCGACAGCGCCGTACCGGCCTTCGCGCGGAGCGCGCCGAGCACGCGATGCTCGAGCTCGATCACCGCTTGCGCCGCCTTCTTCCCCGCCTCCACGCCCGGCTGGTGGTAGGCGTTGATGTCCACGAGCTCCGCGTAGATCCCCACGGCCCGCTCGTAGAGCGCGATGAGCGCGCCGAGCGACGCCGCGTCGAGCGCCTCCAGCGTGATCGTGATCGACGCGCGCCCTCGCTCGTCGAGCGCGCGCCGCGTGCCTTGCAGGAACCCCGAGAGGTAATCACCCGACGTCGTGTCCGGCTCGACCATCACGTCGCCGCGCCGCGGGGCGCGATCGAGCAGCACCTCGATGAACGTCACGAAGAAGTTGTCGACCCCGTCGCGTAGCTGCTGCACGTACGCGTGTTGATCCGTCGAGCCCTTGTTGCCGTAGACGCTGATCCCCTGCCAGACCTCGCGCCCGCGTCGATCGAGCCGCTTGCCGAGCGACTCCATCACGAGCTGCTGCGCGTAACGGCTGAAGAGCTCGAGCCTGTCCTTGTACGGCAGGAGCACCATGTCCTTCTTGCCCGCGCCTCCCGTCGCCGCGAGCCACGCCGCCGCGAGCAGGGCCGCGGGGTTCTTCTTCGTCACGCGTGATCGCGTCACCTCATCCATCACGCGCGCGCCGCGCAACATGTCCTCCACGTCGAGCCCTTGCAGCGCCGCGGGCAAGAGCCCCACCGCGCTGAGCTCGCTCGTCCGACCGCCGACCCAGTCCCACATCGGGAAACGATCGAGGAAGCCGCGCGTGATGGCGTGCGCGTCGAGCGCGCTGCCCTCGCCCGTCACCACCACCGCGTGTTTCGCGAAATCGAGCCCGAGCCGCGTGTACGCCGCCTCGGCTTCGAGCATCCCGTTGCGCGTCTCCTTCGTGCCGCCCGACTTCGAGATGACGACCACGAGCGTGCTCGGGAGTGCGTCGCCGATCGCGGCGAGGGTGCGATCGAATCCGTCGGGATCGGTGTTGTCGAAGAACCAGACGCGCATGCGATCCGCGGGCGAACCGAGCGCCGCGGACACGAGCTGAGGCCCGAGCGCCGAGCCCCCGATGCCGATCAGGAGCACATCACGAAAGCGGCTCGCTCGCTCGGGGCGGATCCGCGCGGCGTGCACGTCCTCGACGAACGTGAGCGCGCGCCCGAGCGTGCTCGTGATCGCGTCGCGGATCGCGGGATCCGGCGCGAGCTCCGGCGCGCGCAGCCAGTAGTGCCCCACCATGCGGTTCTCGTCGGCGTTCGCGACGGCGCCGCGCTCGAGCGCGGCCATCGCCTCGTACGCCGCCTGGAGGCGCGGCTCGAGCGCGTCGAGGAAACCTTCGGGCCAGAGGATCCGGCTCGTGTCCAGCCAGAAGCCGAGGCCCTCGTCGTGAAACAGGTGCGCGCGAAACCGATCGAGCCCGTCGTTCATCGTCTCGTCCCATCCCCGTCCGTGGCGCCTGGCCGGGCTCTTTCCCGGCCGTCCCCACTTGGTCTTCGCGTGGTTGTAGCAAAGACGTGGGCCCGGGCGCCCGCTCGGCGTCTGGTCTCTCGGCTTTCCATGGCGCCGAGAACCGAAAAAACTGCGCTGGCGGCGGCACCGATCCCGCGTTATTTCCCTGCCGCCCCAATGCCACCCATGCAGCTTGATTTCGGCATCAACGCAGGGTTCGTCGAAGAGCTCTACGCCCAGTACCAGGAGAACCCGGAGAAGGTCGACCCGAGCTGGCGGGCCTTCTTCGACAAACAACGCGGCCCTTCGCAGGCGACCGCGGCGGTGTATCGAGCGCCCGCGCTGGCCGCTCCGCCCGTGACGGCGCCGCTGGCCGAGCCGCCGCGCTTCACGAACGGCGGCCCTGCGCCCGCGCAGGCGAGCCTGTTCACGCAGGAGCCCACGCGCAAGCGCCGCTCGTCGCCGCCGCCGCCGCCGCCGCGCGTGCCGGGCTTCGATTTCATCTCCTCCGAGCAGCAGATGATGTCGACCGCGGCGACCCGCGCGCGTGTCTACCAGCTCGTCAACGCGTACCGCGTGCGTGGCCATCAGTTCGCGCACATCGATCCGCTCGGCCTGCCGCCGCCCGCGCCGCCGGAGCTCGAGCTCGACAACTTCGACCTCAGCGAGGCGGACCTCGACCAGCCCTTCCCCACGGTCGATCTCGCCGGCCTGCCGGCGATCTCCACGTTGCGCGAGGTCTGCAACCGCCTCGAGGAGACCTACTGCCGATCGATCGGCGTCGAGTTCACGCACATCGAGGATCCGGTCCAGCGCATCTGGCTGCAGCGGCGCATGGAGGCGACGAAGAACCGCCTCGAGCTCAGCCGCGACAAGCAGCTCCGCATCCTCACGAAGCTCTCCGACGCCGAGATCTTCGAGCAGTTCATCCATCGCAGCTACGAGGCTGGCACGAAGCGCTTCTCGCTCGAAGGCGGCGAGGCGCTCATCCCGCTGCTCGACCTGCTCATCGAGCGCGCCGGCGCCGAGGGCGTCGAAGAGATCGTCCTCGGCATGGCCCATCGCGGCCGCCTCAACGTGCTCGCCAACATCCTCGAGAAGAGCACGCGCGAGATCTTCGCGCACTTCGAGGACAACGACCCCCAGCGGTACGTCGGCGGGGGCGACGTGAAGTACCACCTCGGTTACTCCAACGATCGCATCACGGAGTCGGGCCACAAGGTCCACCTCACGCTCACGTTCAACCCGAGCCACCTCGAGTTCGTGAACCCCGTGGTCGAGGGCCGCACGCGCGCCAAGCAGGATCGCCTCAGCGTCCGCCTCCCCGACGAAGCGGCGCGCAAGGTCATGCCCTTGCTCATCCACGGCGACGCCGCGTTCATCGGCCAGGGCATCGTCTCCGAGACGCTCAACATGACGGGCCTCGAGGGCTACAAGACCGGCGGCACGATCCACGTGATCGTGAACAACCAGGTCGGCTTCACGACGAACCCGAGCGAGTCGCGCTCCACGCGTTACGCGTCCGACATCACGCGCATGCTCAAGGTCCCCGTCTTCCACGTGAACGGCGAGGATCCCGAGGCCGTCGCGCAGGTCGCGTTGCTCGCGATCGAGTGGCGCCAGCGCTTCGGCATGGATGTCGTGATCGACATGTACTGCTACCGCCGCTACGGCCACAACGAGGGCGACGAGCCGCGCTACACGCAGCCGCGGATGTACGCCGTCATCGACAAGAAGCCGACGGTCCGGCAGATGTACGTCAAGCGCCTGGTCGAGATGGGCCAGGTCAGCGAGGAGAAGGCCGAGGAGATCCTCCTGAAGCGCCGCGAGGCGCTCAACATGGAGCTCCAGGAGGTCAAGCAGAAGGGCTTCGCGCCGGTCACCTATGCGATGGCCGGCGTGTGGAAGAGCTACCGCGGCGGCCGCGACGCCGACACGCCCGAGGTGCCGACGGGCGTCCCCGCCGAGAAGCTCATCGACCTCTCGCGCCGCCTGCTCGAGCTGCCGGGTGATTTCAAGGTGCACCCGAAGGTCATGCCGATCTTGAAGGCGCGCCACGATCGCCTCGTGAAGGGCGAGCCCTTCGACTGGGGCACGGGCGAGATGCTCGCGTACGCCACGCTCCTCTCCGAGAAGACGCCCGTGCGCATCTCGGGCCAGGACGTGCGCCGCGGGACGTTCAGCCATCGCCACGCGGTCGTCGTCGACATCGAGACGGGCGCGAGCTTCGCCCCGCTCTCGCGTGTCGCCGAGCCGCCGGCGCGCCTCGACATCCACAACAGCCCCCTCAGCGAGGCGGGCGTGCTCGGCTTCGAGTTCGGCTACGCGCTCGACTACCCCGACGCGCTCGTCATCTGGGAGGCGCAGTTCGGCGACTTCCTCAACGGCGCGCAGGTCATCGTCGACCAGTTCATCACGTCGAGCGAGGACAAGTGGCACAGGCTCTCGGGCCTCGTCCTCTTCCTGCCGCACGGCTACGAGGGGCAGGGCCCGGAGCACTCGAGCGCGCGTATGGAGCGCTTCCTCCAGAACAGCGCCGAGGACAACATCCAGGTCTGCAACCTGACGACGCCCGCGCAGCTCTTCCACGCGCTGCGCCGCCAGGTCCTTCGCCCGTGGCGCAAGCCGCTCATCATCGCCACGCCGAAGAGCCTCCTGCGTGTCGCCACCACGGCCAAGGGCCCGCGCCCCGTCTCGACGATCGACGACCTCGCGAACGGCAGGTTCCATCGCGTGATCGGCGACGACGTGGTCGATCCGTCGAAGGTCAAAAAGATCCTGCTCTGCTCGGGCAAGATCTACTACGACCTCGCCGTGACCCGGGAGCAGCGCGGGCTCGACGACGTGGCCATCGTGCGCCTCGAGCAGCTCTTCCCGCTGAACCACGAGCTCACCGACGCGCTCGCGAACTACAAGGAAGGCACGAAGCTCGTGTGGGTCCAGGAAGAGCCCGTCAACTACGGCTCCTGGTACTACATCAACGCCGTCCTTCCCCAGTTCTTCGGCGGACGTTTCCCGCTCTCCGTCGTGGGCCGCCAGCCGAGCGCGAGCCCCGCGACCGGCTCGAAGGCGAGCCACAACCTGGAGCAGAAGCGCCTCATGGACGAAGCCTTCGCCTGACGGCTTCGCTCCACGACCCATGGTAACCTCCGTGTGCACCCCACGTGTGCATGGAGGTTGTTCATGGTTCGTGTCCTCTCTGGAATTTCTGCGCTCCTCGTCGTTTCCCTCCTCGGATGCTCGTCGCAGGTGAGCGGAGGAGGATCGCCGTCCGACGGCGCCACCGGCACGAGCACGAGCACGGGCGCGGGCAGCAGCGGCGGTGTCGCCCTCGAGATCACGACGTGCGCCGAGCTCGACGCGGAGCTCGCGAAGGAGCGGCAAGCCATCATGAGCTGCACCTCCGACGCCGAGTGTGGCCAGGACCTGAAGGGCACGAGCTGCGGCTGCACGCGCAACCTCGTCGCGCGCCTCGACGCGGACACCACGCGCTTCTACGAGCTGCTCCAGCGAGGCCAGGATCTCGAATGCGACCCGGGCCTCGTGAGCACCTGCGATTGTCCGAACGCGAATGGGTTTGTCTGCAAGAGCGGCACGTGCGGGTGGAACTACGTCCCCTGACGGCCCGCTGCCTGCGTCAGGCGTCCGCCTTCCCCTCGGCGAACCGCACCGCATACACCGGCGGCAGGTGATTCGAGATCACCTGCCATGAATCCCCGCCGTCCTCGCTGATCCAGAGCGATCCCGTCGTCGTCCCGAACGCCAGCACGTCGCCCGTCCCGTCCACGTCGAGCCCGTGGCGGTACGTCAGATCAAACGCGTTCGCCTGGGGCAAACCTCTCTCGAGCACCGTGAAGCTCTCCCCGCCGTCGCGCGTCCGCGCCACCACCACCTTCCCGTCGACCGGGATCCGCTGCTCGTCCTTCTTCGCCGGCACCACCCACGCCGTCTTCGGATCCTTCGGGTGGACCGCCATCGCGAAGCCGAACTTGCTCGGCTTCACCGACGTCACCTCCTGCCACGTCTTGCCCCTGTCCGTGGAGCGGAAGAGCCCGTTGTGGTGCTGTACCCAGAGCGCGTCCGGCTGCGCCGCGCAGCTCACGAGGCGGTGCGGGTCCTGGATCGACGGATCGTCCCGGCGCTCGGGTGGCATGTATTCGGCGTACATGCCCTTCGTGCGTGTCTCCCACGTCGCGCCCTCGTCCGTCGAGCGCCACACGCCCCCGCTGGAGATGGCCACCATCACCCCGGCCTCATCCACCACGATCGAGTGAATCCCTGGCCAGTCGTAGCCGCCGCCGAACCAGCCCTTGCGGCTCGGGTGATCCCAGAGCCCACGATTGAGCTCCCACGATTGCCCTCCGTCCGTCGACTTGAACAAGCCGCCCGGGATCGTCCCGCACCACAGGTGCCCCGGCTGATCGTCGCGGCCCGCCTCCAGGCTCCACAGGACCTCCACGCGCTGCGGCCATTCCCGACCGTCGGGCGTCTTCTCCGGCTCTGCCCCTTCCGGCAGCGGAGGGTAGGCCGGCGCCGGCATCTCCTCCCATGTCCCGCCGGCGTCCGTCGAGCGCCGGAGCTTCACCCCGAAATGCCCCAGCGCGAGCGCTGCGTAGAGCGCCCCGTCGCGTCGATCCGGCAGCACCATCGAGACGTGGTCGCCGAGGAACGAGACCTCGCCGATCGTCCAGCCTGCTTGCCTTCGATCGAGACGGAACAGCCCTTTTCGCGTCGCCACGTACAACCTGCTCGACATGGTCCCTCTAACCCCCGGAAAGGGCCTGCATCACGTAAATCACCGATCCTGCGCCGACCTCGTCCCCGAGGCCCGTTCGATCGGTCGTCTGATGGCCGTCGACGAAGATCACCACATGCTTTCGGACGACGCCCTGCTCGTCGAGGACATACGCCCGCACGGCGGGCTCCGCGGCGAAGTACACGTCGAGCGCCTCGCGGACGGTGCGCCCTTCGACGTCGCGCGCGGGGCAGGGGACGTGCCTCGCGATATGCTGGGTGAACGTGACGCGCGGCATGCGTGCACCCGAGCCTCGCGGACGAGGAGCGGGTTTGTCAAGGCGAGGTTGCGCCTCTCCAGGGAAAATTCTGCCACCCCGCTCGGGGCACCCCCGACTTGCGGCCCGCAGGTGGCCGCCCGTGTCGTCTACCGAGACCATTCCGTCCCTTGAGATACTACTTACGTGTGATTGCTTTTTGACGCCGAGCCGTTGGAACATCGCAGCATGGGAAACCCCCCGCGAGACCCCGCCGGCGATCGGGAGAGGCGCGAGCCAGGCAAACACGACTCGGGGTTGTACCCGGCCGAACGCGGGGATTGCTCGTGGGGGGAGAGCGGCGAGGCGGTGGCCGTCCTCCGCGAGAGCGAGGAGCGCTTCCGCCTGGCCACCGAGGCCATCCGCGGCGTCGTCTACGACTGGGATTTCGCCACGAACCAGGTCTGGCGCTCGGGCGGCCTCTGCGACGTGCTCGGCTTCTGGCCCGAGGAGATCCCCAGCACCGAGGCCTGGTGGCGCAGCCGCATCCACCCCGAGGACCTCGCCCGCTTCTCCGGCCGCACGACGCTCCGCAACGTGAACCGGCCCGTGCTCGACGCGGAGTACCGCATCCGCCACCGCGACGGCCGCTGGCTCTGGGTCTGGGACCACGCCCGCATGGTCCTCGACGACAGCGGCACGCCCGTCCGCCTCATCGGCTGCGTCATCAGCATCGACGCTCGCAAGCGCGCCGAGCAGGCCCTCTGCGAGAGCGAAGAGCGCTTCCGCGTCATGGCCGACACCGTGCCCGAGATCCTCTTCACGGCGCTGCCCGACGGCCGCGGCGAGTACATGAACCGGCGCATGTACGAGTACACGGGCATGCGCCCCGGCGCGGACGACGCCGCCTGGATGTCGTGGGTCCACCCCGACGACATCCCCGCGGTCAAGGCCCAGTGGGCCGAGGCCGACGGCCCCGAGGGCGAGCCCGTCGCCGTCGAGTACCGCCTGCGCGGCAAGGACGGCGCCTACCGCTGGTTCTGCGGGCGGGCCCGGCCGATCCGCGACGCGCGGGGCGCCATCCTCAAGTGGTTCGGCGCCGCCGCCGACGTGCACGACTTCAAGGCCGCGCAACAAGCCCTGCGCGAGAGCGAAGAGCACCTCCGCCTCGCCACCGAGGCCGGCGGCGTCGGCACCTTCTCCTTCGACCTGCAAGAGCGCCAGGCCTGCTGCTCGCCCACGACCCGCGAGCTGCTCGGCCTGCCGGCCGACGCCGTCTTCCAGCGCCGCCTGCTCCTCTCGTGCGTGCACCCCGACGATCGCCCCGAGGTCAACCGCGTGACGCGCTGCGCCTTCGAATGCGAGGACACCTGCCGCTCGCAGTTCCGCATCCTTCGTGGCGGCACGGAGGTGCGCTGGATCGAGCTCATGGCGCGCGTGCGCCGCGACGGCGACGGCAAACCAGCGGCGCTCTACGGCGCGCTGATCGACGTCACCGAGCGCAAGCGCCTCGAAGAGGAGCGTGACGCCTTGCTCGACGGCGAGCGGGCCGCGCGGCGTGACGCCGAGCGAGCGAACCGCCTCAAGGACGACTTCCTCGCCATCGTCTCGCACGAGCTGCGCGCGCCGCTCAACGCGATCCTCGGCTGGTCCGAGCTCCTGCGCCGCGGCGAGCTCTCGCCCGAGCGCGCGGACAAGGCGCTCGACGTCATCCAGCGCAACGCTGGCCTGCTCGGCCGCCTCATGGGCGACATGCTCGACATGGAGCGCATCCGCGTCGGCAAGATGAAGCTCGACGCGAGCCCCTGCGACCTCTCCCGCCTCGTCGACGTGGCCCTCGAGACCATGCGCCCGCAAGCGGACGAGGGGCACGTGCGCCTCGCGCGCGCGGACGACCTCGACGCGGTGAACGTGCGCGGCGACCCGGCGCGCTTGCAGCAGATCGTGTGCAACCTCCTCAGCAACGCCATCAAGTTCAGCGCCCCCGGCGGCCTCGTCGAAATCTCGCTCGCGCGCGGGCGCGACGGCGGCTGCGTCACGCTCACCGTGCGCGACGGCGGCCTCGGCATCCGCCCCGACATGTTGCCGCACGTCTTCGAGCGGTTCCGCCAGGCCGACACGTCCTCTCCGCGGCGGCAAGGCGGGCTCGGCCTCGGCCTCTCGATCGTCAAGGACCTCGTCGTCCTCCACGGCGGCTCGGTGCGGGCCGAGAGCGAGGGCATCGGCTGCGGCGCGACGTTCACGGTGGAGCTGCCGCTCACCGAGGAGAGCGCGGCGCCGCCCGACGAGCGTGCCGCGCCTCCGTTGCTCGCGGGGCAACACGTGCTCGTGGTCGACGACGAGGCGGACGCGTCCGAGGTCCTCTCGCGCCTGCTCGTCGAGGAGGGCGCCGAGACACGCGTGGCCTCGAGCGCCGCCGAGGCGCTCTGCGTGATCCGGTCCGGCTGGCCGACGATGGTGCTGAGCGAGCTCGGTTTGCCTGGTGAGGACGGGTTTCACCTGGTCCGCGCCCTGCGCGGCGACCCGCGCGCCGCGTCGCTCCCGGTCGTCGCCGTCACGGCCTTCACGCGGGACGCCGACCGAGCGCGTGCGTTACGCGCGGGCTTTGATGGTCACGTCAGCAAGCCTGTCGAGCCGCATCGCCTCTTCGACGAGCTCACGCGGATCCTCCGCACGGTCGCGGCTACCACCGGTGATACGCCGGGTGCCCCTCTTTCACCGCGACGAACGTGCCGCGACACGTCGCCGTGATCTTCCCTTCGGCCTCGAGCGTCGCCTCGATCACGCATCGATCCTCGGCCACGTCGGCCACGCGCGCCACGAGGCGCACGGGCTTTCCGAGCGGCGTCGGGCGCTTCAGCCGCACGTGGAAATCGGCCGTCACCGTGCACGGGGGTCTGTCGAGGCCGCCGCGCTCCATCAGGTGATGCGCCGCGGTCCAGTTCGAATGGCAATCGAGTAGCGCGCCGATGATCCCGCCGTTGAGCATGCCGGGGAAGGCCTGGTGGTGCGGCGCGGGGACGAACGTGGCCACGACCGCGTCTCCTTCGACGTGGCTCTTGATCCGCAGCCCCTTCTCGTTCGCCGGCCCGCAGCCGAAGCATTCGCTGTGCGGCGCGTAGCGGTCCTGCAAGCTCAGCTCGTTCATCGTCTCCTCCTCACGCGATGGTCATGCCGCCATCCACCACGATCGTCTGCCCCGTCAGGAACGACGCCGCGTCGGAGGCCAGGTACAGCGCCGCGCCGGCGATCTCGTCCGGCTGCCCGTAGCGGCCGAGCGGCGTCCGCCCCACGACCCGGTCCACGAGGTCCTTGTTCTGCACGATCGCCGACGCGAACCGCGTGTCCACGAGCCCCGGCGCGATCGCGTTCACGCGGATCCCGCTCCCGCCGAGCTCGACCGCCATCGTCTGCGTCATCGACACGACCGCCGCCTTCGTCATCCCGTAGACGCCTTGCAGCGGCGCCCCCGTGATCCCCGCGACGCTCGTCACGTTCACGATCGCGCCCGGCGCGCCCCGGTCCACGAGGTGCCGGACGAGCTCACGCGACGTGTAGAAATACCCCTTCAGGTTGACCTCGATCGTCTTGTCGAACGCCGCGTCGTCCGCCGTCACGAGTGGCCCGAAATGTGGGTTCGTCGCCGCGTTGTTGACGAGCACGTCCACCTTCCCGAACGCCGCGATCGTCTGCTGGAACAGCCTCGCCACGTCGTCCGGCTTGCCCGTGTGGCAGGGGAACCCCTCCGCGGTCACGCCCTCCTTGCGCAGCCGCAAGGCGGCCGCGTCGAGCCCCTCCTTCTTCCTCGACGCGATCACCACCTTCGCCCCGCTCTGCCCGAGCGCTTTTGCGATCGACTCGCCGATCCCTCGGCTGCCTCCGGTCACGATGGCGACCTTGCCCTCGACATTGATCCAGCTCGTCATCTCGTTGCGCGGCATCCTCGCGAAATGCCGGCGGCTTGCCAAGCGACGTTTTGCCGGGCGGCCTCGACGCGTGTGCACTCGGCGCCTGCTCGCCCGTGACGCGCGGCGGGCCTCGCTCGTTTCGCCGGGAACATGCTGCCCGCAAACGCCTGGCACGTGTGCTGCTCCACCCCTCGCGCGGGCGGCGCTCGATTCCAGCGCCCAAAGCCAGGGGGAATGAATCCATGACACGAACGATGGGAATCGCGGTCGCGACGTTTGCGCTCGCCGCGGCGAGCGCCGGCACGGCCTCGGCGCAAACGGTGGTTCGCGAGGCCGAGATGGAGCCGGAGGGGATCGGCGCACCGCAGAAGGCCTTCGAGATCCAGGTCGACACGGGTTACAACCAGGGCTTCGGCCCGGCCGTGCCCGCGACCGAGGGCACCGACCCGACGCGCCTCGGCCCCGCCGGCCTCGGGGCGGGCCTCGGCCTCCACTACCGCGCCAATCCGTACTCCTCGGTCGGCATCAGCGGCAGTTACAACATGCAAAACCTCACCGGCGGCGCCGAGATCCGCGGCGCGACGGCCGGCATCGACGGCGTCTTCCACACGAACCCTTACGGGCGCCTCGACCCGTGGGTCTCGGTCGGCGCCGGTTACCGCATGATGTGGGACATGCCCTCCGGCCAGGCGAACGACATGTTCATCCACGGCTTCCAGCTCGCCAAGGCCAAGGTCGGCATCGACATCCGCGTGAGCGAGAGTGTCGCGCTCGCGCCGACGATCGGCGGCGACCTCAGCATGTTCCTCTGGCGCAACCCCGAGGGCCGCGTCTCGACGCAGACCGTCGACGCGCCGCGCCTCAACGCCTTCGTCTTCGCGGGCGTCGCGGGGCGCTTCGACGTGGGCGGCGAGCGCGCCCGCCCGGTGGCGATCATCGCCAAGCGGTAAAGCCAGCACGCGTGACCACGCGTGTGAGGGGGCGGGCCGGGCGCCTGCCCCCTCGTTTTCATTCGTGGCTGGCCAGGCGCCTCGCGTGGGGTTATGTGCCCGGCTGCTGATGAAGCTCTTCGTGCTGCTCGTGATCCTGGAGGACTGCCCCCGCGACATCCTCGACAGCCCGGACGCGTTACGCGCCGCGCTCGACGCTGCTGTCGCCGCGGGCCCCTTCACGGGCCTCGGCACGCTCGTCGTGCCCTTCTCGCCGCAGGGCGTCACCGCGTGTGCCGTCGTCGGCGAGAGCCACATCGCGCTGCACACCTGGCCCGAGGAGGGCCGCCTCTTCCTCGACGTCGCCTCGTGCAGCACGCAGGAGAGCGTGCATCGCGCCTTCGACGCGATCCGGAGGCACGTCCCTGGCCGCGTGGTCTTGCTCGACGAACGGCTGCTCGACGCGGGCGTGAATCGCAGCATCGCGCGGTGACGCGGCTCTTGCGGTCGCCTTTCAGGCCGCGTAAAACCGCGCCCCGATGTCGACCAACGTCGTAGAGAAGCCCGCGGAGCCGGGGTTTCAGGGGCCCAAGTCGAAAAAGGAGATCCTCGGCCATCCGGCCGGCCTCTTCGTGCTCTTCACCACGGAGATGTGGGAGCGGTTCTCCTACTACGGCATGCGCGGCCTCTTGAAGCTGTACATGGTGAACTTCCTGTTCGTCACCATCCGGCAGCGTTACCAGGGCCAGGCGTACGACGCGACGGGCAACCCGGGAGACGTGCTTGGCTGGAGCTTCATCCGTGGCCTCTTGCCGCAGGTCGATCCCGCGACGCTCGGCCAGTGCGTGAACGACAAGGTCACGGCCCTCGTCCAGGGGGATCCGACGAAAAACATCGCGCCGATGGCGGCGGACGTGGCGCGCTCCGTCGCCGAGCAGACGTGCGCGATGCAGCCCGTCGCCTCGACGATCTACGGCTGGTACACGGGCCTCGTGTACCTGACGCCGCTCTTCGGCGGCTTCATGGCGGACCGTTACCTCGGGCAGAAGCGCTCGGTCTACCTCGGCGGCACGCTCATGGCGCTCGGGCAGTTCACGCTCTTCGCCAACGAGAACCTCTTCTTCGTCGGCCTGCTGCTGCTCATCATCGGCAACGGCTTCTTCAAGCCGAACATCTCGACCCAGGTCGGCAACCTCTATCCCCCGGGCGACAAGCGCCGCGACGGCGCGTTCACGATCTTCTACATGGGCATCAACCTGGGCGCGTTCCTGACGAACCTCGTCTGCGGCACGCTCGCCCAGAACAACGGCTGGCGGTACGGCTACCTCGCGGCGGGCATCGGCATGTGCCTCGGCCTGCTCATCCAGTTCTTCTTTGGTACGAGCACGCTCGCGCCGGACACGCTGAAGAAGCGTGAGGAGAAGGGCGAGGCCCAGGCCGTGGTGAAGGAAGACAACGAGGGGCAACGGATCGGCGCCCTCGTCTTGCTCTGCGCGCTGAACATCGTCTTCTGGGCGGTCTACGAGCAGCAGGGCAACACGATGCAGACGTGGGCCGACGAGAAGACGGTCTGGCCGGTGATCTTCGGCTTCCAGGTCCCCTCGACCTGGTTCCAGTCGTTCAACCCGTTCTTCATCTTCCTCTTCGCGCCCTTCCTCGACCGCATCTGGGCGAAGCAGGCGGAGCGTGGGACGGAGATGTCCTCGGTCACGAAGATGGCCGTTGGCTGCATCATCCTCGGCCTCTCGTTCATCGTGATGGTGGCGGGCGCGAACGTGATCGGCGTGGGCAAGGGCAGCCTCTTCTGGCCGCTCGTCTGCACGATGCTGCTGACGATCGGCGAGCTCTACCTCTCGCCGATTGGCCTCTCGCTCGTGACGAAGGTCTCGCCGGTGCGCTTCGTGTCCATGATGATGGGCATGTGGTTCCTCTCGAGCTTCTTCGGCAACATCCTGAGCGGCTACATCGGCATCCTCTACACGAAGTGGTCGCCGACGAGCTTCTTCCTCCTGCTCATGGGCCTCGGCGTCGCCGCGGGCCTGGCGATCGCGGCGTTCAACAAGCCGCTGCGCAAGGCGATGGGCAACCACTGAACGAGGCTCTTTCTCCCCCTCTCCACGAAGTGGAGAGGGGGTAGGGGGGTGAGGCCATGTCCCGCCGACACATCCCGCTCCCGCCGCCCCCGCGCTCTGTCCCGCTCGGCGTCACGATCACGCAGCTCTTCGGCGTCAGCACGCAGCTCGGTTTGCTCTTCCTGGGCATCGGGCTGATCTTCTTCTGGGCGTTCGCGTGGAGCTCGGAGGCCGTGACGGCGTTCGAGTTCCTGGGGCCGACCACGGTCACGACGGGCCACGTGACGGCCGTCGAGGCCACGTACTCGAGCGAGAACAAGCGCCGCATCCATCGCGTGCGTTTCATGTACGAGGTCGACGGCGCGACGTTCGACGGCGCGTCGTACACGACGGGCCCGACGATTGGGCCTGGCTCCTCGGTCCCCGTCGAATACGTCACGGAGCGCCCGGAGAGCGCGCGCGTGCAGGGCCTGCGGGCCCGGCCCTTCAGCGCCGCGGCCGCGATCACCACGATATTCCCCCTGGGCGGGCTCCTGGCGGCCCTCTTCGGCCTGCTCTCGGGCGCCCGCAATACGCGCCTCTTGCGCGTGGGGGCCGTGGGATACGCGCGGCTCGTGCGCAAGACGCCGACCAACGCCACGGTGAACAAGCAGCGCGAATACAAGCTCGAATACGAGCTGACGATCGAGCCCGAGATGCCGCTCGGCAGCTACCGTCAGGGCTGGGCGAGCTGGGCGCAGAAGCACCCCTTCACGTACAAGACCCACGAGACACGCGCCGTGACCGACGAGCACGAGGAGCCCGTGCTTTACGACCCGAGCCGCCCCGGCGACGCGCTCTTGATCGACGCGGTGAAGGGCGTCGTGATCGACCCCGCGACCCAGACCTTGCGCCCGACGCGCCCGGCGGTGCTGCACCTGGTGTTGCCGACGCTCGTGCTGCTGGGCAATGCGGTTTATCTGGGGGTGCTCCTGGTCGGGCCGTGACGGGGCGGGGCGTTGTTCGAGGCACTCCGCGTCACGTGGTGGCGTTGTTCTGGGCGCGACGTGACGTGTAGCGCTGGAGGCGCGCCGCGACGCGTGCCCTGTGCCTCGTCACGCGTCGCGACGGGCACGTCAGCGGCGCGGGCGCTCGCGAGGGGCGGGCCCAGCGTTGTGGAGGGGAACAAGGGGTCGGCTCTGCCTTGCGGGGCCTTCGAGCGGAGCGCGCTCGCGTGTGGGGGCGCGCGACGCTCGGCTCAGCCTTCCTTGGGAGGTTCGACGGTGGGGGGCTGCGTGGTCGTGCCGGACGACGGCGCGGGGTATCGCTTCGCGAGCGCGAACAAGGATTCGAGCAGGGCTTGGGTCCGCGGGAGATCGTCGGCGGTGCCGTATTTTTGCGTCCACGCGAGCGCGTCTGCCACGGTGGTGAAGGTCGACGCGCATGCGGCGACCGCGGCGCGCCGCCGCTCGCTCGGCCTGCGCCCCGTGCCCTCGCCGTGCCCGATGGCGTCGGCGAGCGCGTCGGTCGATTGCTGAATTTCGCCGAAGACGCCTTCGAGGTCGAGGAGGGTGATATCGGCGGTGTGCTGCGGCTCCTTGGTGAGCTCGAGCTGCGTGCGACCGAAATCGACCTCCTGCTGATACCGGAGCTTCGTCTGACCGGTGCCCGTTCCGCGCAAGAAAGCCTTCTGCAATCGCGCGGCGGCGGCGCGTTTCTCGGCATTGGGATCATGTGACGCGGCGAGGAGGAGGGCGCCGAGCCGCTTTTGCGTGCCATCCCAGGAGGTATCGGCCTCCTTGGCGACATCCGCGCCCCCACGCGCGGCGCCGAGCTCGGCGAGGGCCCGGGCAATACGCAGCTTCGAGATGACCAGCGCGGGCGCGTCGCAGAGGGATTTGGCCGCCGATTGCCCGGCACCGTCGTAGGACGTCGTATCGATGGTCGCCCAGGGGCCCTCGGAGAGGAGCGGGGCGAAGGCGAGGAAACCTTCCTCGGGGACATGGGCGAAGCTGTGCGCCGGCATGGGATTTCTCCTTGGGCGGGGACGGTACGGGAGGCGGGGGCGGGTTGTAAAGGGGGTTGTGGGGGTGGGCGGGGCGGAAGGTGGGGGCGCTCGGGGCGGAGACGGCAAGCGCGAACTGTTTGTGTACCGTTTTCGGAGCCGGCACGACGCCCGTCACCGGCACGACAGCGGCGCGCGGATTGTGCTCACAACGGGAACGGGGAAGAATGTCGGTGGCGACAGTGGCCACGGCCAGGAGGCGCACGTTGGACGAGCAAACATGGGAGCTCGTGAACAAGGCACGTCGGATCGGAGAGTCGGCGTTCGATCCGGGGTTCGGCTCGGTCGTCGCCTGCGGGGAGCACCTCGTAGCTTGTGACGGCGAACGGCTACGGCGCCTCGACCCCGGGAAGACGCACGGGGTGACGTTGCAAGCCCTGGACGTGCGGTTCGCCCAGCTCGCGGCGGACGGTGCGCATGCCGTGATCGTTGCGTTGAGTCATGAAGAGGTGTGGCGGGTGCCCATCGAGGGCGGAGATGCCGAGGTCGTGGCGCGTGGGCAGGATGAACCGAGGTCGCCCGCGGTGCTGGACGCGCGCGCTGCATGGCTCGACTGCCCGTCGCCCCCTCGATGGAAGGACGGGCATCCAGTCCGGGTACGGCTGGAAGGAAGGGAGGAACCCATTCACGAGCACCACGGCGTAGGGGATTTGATCGCCTGCAGTGGGGCGCTGTTCTGGAGTCAGCGTGAAAGGAGAGGCGCGAAGAGTTTCCGGCCGGACCTCCACCGTTGGGATCCCGCCATGGGGCGCGCCGAGGTCATCGCCGTGCTGGAGGAAGGGGACTCTGCCGAGGCTCCTGGGTTGGTCACCGACGGCAAAGTGATTGCGTGGATCTCCGGGCAACGAATCAGCGTGCTCGACCCGGTGACGGGCGCGCGGCGCTCGGTGGAGGTCGGGGCCGAGAGCGTGTGCGCCCTCCCCGTGGGCGACGATCTCCTGGTTGTCATCGGCAGAGAGGACGTCTGGGAGCTCATTCGCCTGGGCCCGGATGGAGGGCAGCGCAAGCTGGCACGGTGGTACAATCGTTCAAGGCTGTGGACGAGGCTCGTGCTCCGGGGCGACGAGGTCGTTTGGGCCGCGGGAGAGCGTCTTTTGGCGGTCACGTTATCCCCAGGCGCCGGGGCATGAGCGGGTGCGGGTGCGTTGACTCGTGACGGTGTTTCGTGGCTGCTAGGCAGAGTCATGGCTGAAGAGCAACCGGTGGGCGGGGTCGCGCGGGTCGGCGCGGTGGTCGACCGTATGCGACCGGTGGTGCTCCTCCTCGGGCTCCTGGTCCTCGGCGCGGCATTCGGGCTCGCGGCCTGGGCGATCCAGAAGGACTACTTGCTGCGCGTGGCCGGGCTCTGGAATGGCGTGAAGGGCTCGCCGCACGGGTTGGCCGCGCATGCCTCGAACAAGGCGATGGCCGAACTCGCGGTCCTGGGCATGCAAGGCTCGACCGGAGCCGTCGCGCTGGCCCTGCTGATCCCGCGCCGAGAGGAAAGCGCGTTCTTCCGCTGGACGGCATGGCTGGGGCTCCTGCTCGCCGTGGTGTTTTTGGCGGCCACGGCGCTCGGTCTGTTCGGGCTCGCGTTCCACGGAGCCGCGGTCGCGTTCGATCCGACCTGCACCATCGACGGCCCCTGCGACCACGCGCCCAAGGCCATACCGCCCCTCGATTGGCGTCTGCACTATCTCGGGGGATTGGCGGTGGCGGCGACATTCATTGCCGCGATCTTCGCGGCTTGTTTCGGGGTGCGGTGGGTGTCCTGGGGGGTCGCGAGGCTTCTGCGCGGGGGGCGGGCGAAGGGCTGAGGGCGCGAGGTACGTGGCCTGCTCCCGTTTTCGCTGCGGAGGCGGGAGTGGGTGCGGGCGCGGGAGCGGGAGCGGAAGCCGACGCGGGACGCCGACCTGGTATCGCTTCACGGTTCGGTTTTCACCTTCATCAACGGCTGCCACCCACCCCCGAGGGCCCGGTAAAGCCAAATGCCGGCCATACGCTGCTCGAGCAGCGCGTCGATCAACTCGAGCTCGGCCGAGAGCGTGTTTTGCTGCGCGAGGAGCACGTCGAGATAGGTCGCCTTGCCAGCGCGGAAGAGGGCGTCGGCCGTGTCCACCGTCCCGGAGACGGCCGCCTTTTGCCGCTTCTTCTGCGCCACGACCTCCGCCGTGCGCTCCACCGCCAGAAGCGCGTTTTGCACCTCGACGAAGGCCCGAAGGATGACGCCCTGGTAGTTGTACATCGCCTGGACCTGTATCGCCCGCGAGACGTCGAGCTCCGCTTCGAGCCGGCTCCGGTTCAAGAGTGGCGCGGTGAGCCCACCCAGCGCCGAATAGATGAGCGACTCGGGCGTCACGAACAGATACCTCGGCTCGATCGCCTGGAAGCCGACCCCGGCGGAGAGCGTGAGGCTCGGGTAAAACGCCTTGCGCGCGGCCTCGACGTCGAATTTGCTCGCCTGGACCTGCAGCTCGGCCTCGCGAATGTCGGGGCGGTTCCGGAGCAGGTCGGAGGGAATGCCCAGGGAGAGCCCGGTCGCGGCGTCGCGGAGCAGGAGGTCCTTCGCGCGGACGATCGGCCGGGGGAGGCGCCCGAGGAGCAGGTTGATGTGGTTCTCCGTCTCCTTTTGCTGCCGGCGCGTCGCCGCCACCAGCGCCTCGGTGCTCGCGAGCTGGCCCTCGAGCTGCTGGATCGAGAGCTCGTTCGCGCGGCCCGCCTCTTTCTGGAGGCGCATGACCTCGAGCGAGCGCGCCTGGCGCGCCACGGTCTGCGCCAGGATCTCCTGCCGGTGATCGAGCGCGAGCAGCTCGAAGTATGCAATGGCGACGTCCGACACCAGGATCGTGATGACGAGGTTCGTGCCCTCGAGGGTCGCGAGGTACTGGGCCCGCGCCGCGCCGCGTATGCTCCGCAGCCTCCCCCAGACGTCGATCTCCCAGCTCGACTGGAGGCCGAGGAAGAAGTCGCCGTAATGCACGGGGACACGCCGACCGGGGGTGATGTCCGTCTCCGCGTTTCCGGCGCCATCCATCGTGTACAGGCCGAACTTGCGGATCCCCGCGCTGACGCCGAGGGAGACCTGCGGCAACATGGCGCCCGTCGACTGCCGGATGCCCGCGCGCGCAATCTCGATGCGCTGCAATGCAATACGAAGGTCGTAGTTGCTCTCGAGCGCGGTCGCGATCAGCGCGTTGAGGTTCTCGTCGGCGAAGTAGTCCTGCCATTTCATGGCGGCGGCGGACGAGCCCGCGCTCTTCGTGTCGAACGACGCGGGCAGCTCCACCTCCGGCACTTTGGGCTCCGTGTAGGCGCACCCGAGGGGCGCCGTCATCACGAGGGCCAGAAGGACGCTTTTGCACACGCTGTTCATGACCCCACCCCCGCCGCCTGGGCATCTTCGGCACCTTGGGCCTCCGGTCGCGACAGCCTCGCGGCGAGCCCCTTGAACACCAAATAGAGCCCCGGCACGAGCACGACGCCCCATAATGTGCCCATCACCATGCCGCCGACCGTCGCGGTGCCGATCGTGCGGTTCGCGATCGCGCCCGCGCCGGTCGCCGTGGCGAGCGGGAGGAGGCCGACGATGAACGCGAGCGACGTCATCAAAATGGGCCGGAGCCGCTGCCGCGCGGCGTCGACCACCGCGTCGAACGGGGCGAGGCCCTCACGACACCGGAGCTCGGCGAACTCGACGATCAGAATGGCGTTTTTCCCGAGCAGGCCGATGAGCACGACGAGCGCGATGTGCGTGTAGATGTTGTTTTCGAGGCCCGTCAGCTTCAAGAGCGCGAACGCCCCGAAGACCCCCGGCGGCAAGGACAGGACGACCGACGCGGGCAGGAGGAAGCTCTCGTATTGCGCCGCGAGGACGAGGTACACGAAGATGAGCGCGATGAGGCCAACCCAGAGCCCCTGGTTGCCCGCATTCACCTCGTCGCGCGAGATGCCCGCCCAGTCGATGCCGTAGCCGCGCGGCAGCTTGTCGCGCGCCGTCTCCTGGATGGCCTTGATGACCTCGCCGCTGCTCACGCCGGGCTTGCCATCACCATTGAGCTCGGCCGAGGGATACATGTTGTAACGCGTCGTCTGGTCGACGCCGTACGACTTCTCCATCGTCATGAACGCCGAGAGCGGGACGAGCTCGCCGCGGTCGCTCCGCACCTGGAGCCGCAGCAGTTGCTCGGGGGCCGCGCGGTACTCGGGCCGCGCCTGGACCATGACCTTGTACATCTGCCCGAACCGGATGAAGTTCGTCGCGTATTCGCTGCCGAGCAAGGTCTGGAGCGTGCCGAGCGCATCGTCGATCGAGACGCCCTTTTGCGCCGCGCGATCGATGTCGACGTGGAGCGTGTATTGCGGGTAGTTCGCGTTGAAGATCGTGAACGCGCTCGCGATCTCGGGCCGGCTCTTCAGGTCGACGATGAACTGGTCGACCACGCCTTGCATCTCGCGGAAGTCGCCCCGCCCGGTCTTGTCGAGCAGGCGCAGCTCGAAGCCACTCGCGTTGCCATAACCGGGGACGGACGGCGGCGGGAAGAACTCGAGATCCGCGGCATGAATGTGCGAGACGTGCTGCTCGAGGGCCGCGATGATCTCGTGGACCGATCGCGTCCGTTGTTTCCACGGCGCGAGGTTCACGAGGCAGGTTCCATAACCGGCCCCGGTCCCGTCGGAGAGCACGTTCGTCCCCGCCAGCGTCGAGATACTCTCCACGCCTTCGAGGTCACGCGCCGCCGTCGCGATGGCATTGACGACCTCCTTCGTCTGCTCGAGCGTGGCGCCCGGCGGCGACGTGACGCTGACGTAAAAGACGCCCTGGTCTTCCTCGGGGATGAACCCCCGCGGCACCGTCCTCGCGACGAGCCCCGTGCTCATTGCGAAGCCGCCGAGCAACACGAAGGTGACGGCGCGCCGCGCGGCCGTGCGGCGCACGAGCCCCGCATACCCACCCTCGAGCTTCGTGTAGCCCCCATTGAACCACCCGAAGAACCGAGCGAGCGCCGAGCGCGGCCGCGCCTCGTGCGGCCGGAGGAACGACGCGCAGAGGGCGGGCGTCAGCGTCAGCGCGATCAGACCCGAGAGGGCGATGGCGATGGCCATCGTCAGCGCGAACTGTCGATAAAAGATCCCGGCCGGCCCGTCG
The DNA here is from genome assembly GCF_009649845.1 of Polyangium spumosum. Taxonomy (NCBI): domain Bacteria; kingdom Pseudomonadati; phylum Myxococcota; order Polyangiales; family Polyangiaceae; genus Polyangium; species Polyangium spumosum. Next base: position 976,239 of record NZ_WJIE01000002.1, on the reverse strand, counting down.
ATGAACCCGAGCGGGACGAAGACGGAGCCCATGACGAGCGTGATGGCGAGGATCGCCGGGCCAATCTCGCCGAGCGACTGTTCGGTCGCCTCGCGAGCGGAGAGGCCGCTGTGCGTCATCTTGTGGTGGACGGCCTCGACGACCACGATCGCGTCGTCGACGACGATGCCAATCGCCAGCACGAGGGCGAACAGGGTGATCAGGTTCAGCGAGAAGCCGAGGAGCTGAATGAAGACGAAGGTGCCGACGAGCGAGACCGGCACGGCGATGACCGGGATGAGCGTCGAGCGGAGGTCCTGGAGGAACAAGAACACCACGAGCGCGACGAGCACGAAGGCCTCGAGGAGCGTCTTCCGGACCTCGTGCACCGACGCGTCGAGGAAGCGGCTCACGTCGAAGCTGAACGCGTAGTCCATGCCGGGGAGGAAGGTCTCTTTTTTGATCACGGCGAGGCGCTGCTTGACGGCCTCGATGACCTCGCTCGCGTTCGAGCCGGGGAGCTGCTTCAGCAGGATGGATGCGGCGGGCCTGCCGTTGAACTTCGCCTCGACGTCGAAATAGGTCGTCCCGAACTCGACGTCGGCGACGTCCTTGATCTTGAGGATTCGACCGTCGGCCATCGCGCGGATGGGGATCGCCTCGTACGCCTCGACCGTGTTGAACTTGCCGGTGTACCTGAGCGTGTACTGGAGGGGCGTCGTCCCCTTGTCGCTGTTTTCGCCAATCTTGCCGGGCGCGGCCTCGACGTTGCTCTCCTCGAGGGCGTCGAGCACGTCGTCGCTCGACACGCCATACGTCGCCATCTTGTCGGGCTTGAGCCATACCCGCATCGCGTACTCCTTGGCGCCGAGGATGTCGGCGTACCCGACGCCATGGATGCGCTTGAGCTCTGCGAGGACGTTGATGTCGGCGAAGTTGTAGAGGAATTTCTCGTCGTGGTCGGGGTTCGTGCTGTGGATGCTCAGGTACATGAGCATCGCGTTTTCTTCCTTGGCGATTTTCACGCCGTTGCGGATGACCTCCGCGGGCAGCTCGCCCATCACGGCGTTCACGCGGTTTTGCACGTTGATCGCCGCGACGTCCGGATCGGTGCCCGTCTCGAAGAGGATCTGCACGACGCCGACGCCGTCGTTGCCGGCGTCGCTGCTCATGTACTTCATCCCGGGCACGCCATTGATCGCGCGCTCGAGCGGGACGATCGCGGCCTTCGTGACGGTCTCGGCGTTCGCGCCCGTGTATTCGACGGTGACGTTGACCTCCGGCGGCGCGACGCTCGGGAACAGCGCCATCGGCATACGCCGGAGCGAGAGCAACCCGAGGAGGACGAGGAGGATCGAGATGACCGCCGACAGGACGGGGCGGCGGACGAATGTCGTCAGCATGTGTGGATCACCGTGCGGCCGAGGCGTCGGCGGGGCGCACGTGGATGCGGGCCCCGTCCTTGACCTTCTGGACCCCTTCGAGGACGAACCGGTCGTCCTTCTGGAGGCCGGATTCGACGACGAACGTGTCGGAGAGCCGCGCCCCGGGGACGAGCCTCCGGGCCCTCGCCGTGTTGTCCGCGTCGAGCGCGTACACGAAGACCTCCCCTTGCATTTCGAAGGTCGACTTTTGTGGCACGAGGAGGGCGCCGCGCAGGTCCGTCGCGAGGACGACCTTGCCGCTGCTGCCGTGCTTGAGCGTGCCGGCCGCATTCGAGAATTTCGCGCGGAACGCGATGGTCCCCGTCTCCCTGTCGAACTCGCTCTCGATGGTGTCGATGACGCCCTTGACCGGGAACGTGCTGCCGTCGGCGAGCTTCAGCGTGACCTCCTTCGGGCGCTCGGCCGACGCGGCCGAATATTCGAGGTACTCCCGCTCCGAGACGCGGAAGTAGGCGTACACGTCGCTCGTGTCGGTGATCGTCGTGAGCAGCTCGTCCTCGGCGACGGCGCTGCCGACCTTGCGCGGGATGCGGTTCACGAAGCCGTCGAAGGGCGCCTTGACCGTCGCGTAGCCGAGCTCGACCGCGGCCCGCCCGGCGCCCGCCCGCGCCTCCTCGACCTTCGCCTTGAGCGTCTGGATCTTCGCGTCGACGAGCGTGATCTCGGCCTTCGAGACGACGTCCTTGTCGATCAGGAGCTGCATGTTCTCCCGCTCGAGCTGGCCGCTCCGGAGCTCGGCCTCCGCGGTCGCGGCGGCCGCCCTCGCCGCGAGGACCTCTTTCTTCAACGCGCGCGCGTCGATCGAGAAGAGCGTGTCGCCCGCCTTCACCGCCTGGCCCTCGTCGACGGCGACGGCTTCGATGACGCCCTTGATGCGTGATCGAATCTCCGCATGACGAGCCGCCCGGATCTCGGCGACGTACTCGCGCTCGATGGATCGATCGGCGACGACGGGTGAAGCGACGGGCAAAGCCAGCCCGGGCTCCGCCGTCGCGCTCGGCTCCGGCTTCACGCCCGGCTTGCAGGCCAGGATGTGAAGGAGCAAGGCGACGAATATCGACAGGGTGCGCAATACCCGGACGCGCGGGGACACCCGGTAGGCATGTGAGGACAACCCTGCGAAGGGCGGCGCTGCGCGGCGGGGGAGATCGGTCGGCACGGGCCCGACCGTAGCCACCGGGGGCCGGCGGGTCGTTACAAGCCAGATTAAAATCTCGTAATGTTTCCCGCTCGGCACGTTCTGCTAGTCCTTCGGGCGGGATGAAGGTGCTGATCGTCGAGGACGACGCGCGGGTCGCGAAGTTCGTCGCCCGGGTCCTCACCGAGGAGGGCTACGTCGCCGACATCTGCGCGAACGGCGCCGACGCCACGTCGCAGGCCCAGACGGGGATGTACGACCTCATCGTCCTCGACTGGATGCTGCCGGACGTCGACGGCCTCTCCGTCTGCCGGACGCTCCGCCGCGCCGGCCTCGTCACGCCGATCCTGATGCTCACCGCCCGCGGCGAGCTGCGCGAGCGCGTGCTCGGGCTCGAGACGGGCGCGGACGACTACGTCGTGAAGCCGTTCGAGGTCGAGGAGCTGCTCGCGCGCATCCGGGCGCTCCTGCGCCGCTCGTCGGCGTTCTCGCGGCTCCTCTGCGGGGATCTGGAGATCGACCGGATGAACCGCCGCGTGCTGCTCCGCGGCGCCGCGCTGGACCTCACGGGCCGCGAGTACACGCTCCTCCTGCACCTCGCGCACCGGGTCGAGCGCGTGGTGCCGAAGTCGGAGCTGCTCGCGCACGTCTGGGAGATCAAGTTCGACCCCGGGACGAACCTCGTCGAGGTCCACGTGAGCCGCCTGCGCGACAAGCTCGGTGATCACGCCTGGATGATCGAGACGGTGCGCGGCGTCGGTTACCGGCTGCGCGTGGAGCGGGCGACATGAGCTTCCGGAGGCGCTTCGTCGGGGCCGTCTCGGTGATGACGGTGGCGACGCTCGGCGGCGCGCTCATGTCGATCTCCATCGCCGTCAACGTGTCGCAAGAGCGCCAGCTCGACGAAGCGTTACGCGCGGAAGCCGCAGAGGAGGCGCGTGAGGCCTCGGCGCTCGGCGGCGACGAGCTCGCCATCAGCGACCGCCCCGGGCCCGCGGCGAACGACGTCGGACCCCTGACGAAGTACGGCGCGATCTTCGGCGCGGACGGCGGCGTGCTCGCCGCGACGCCGACGTTCCAGGGCACGCCTCCGCCGATCGAGACGCTCGGACCCGGCTCGACCGAGTGCTTCGACCTGTGGTTCCGCGGCGAGCACCTGCGCGGCGTGCTCGTGCCCATCCCGGCCCACGCGGGCGCGCGCCTGCTGCTCGCGGCGCCACGCACCGATCTGGATGGGGACGCGTCGTTCCTCGCGCGCGCGATGCTCACGGTGTTTTTTGTCGCCGTGGGGTGGTCCGTGCTCCTGGCGACGTGGATCGTCCGTCGACTGACGCGCGAGCACGAGGCGATCACGCTCGTCGCGCGGCGCGTGGCCGCCGGGGATCTGTCCGCGCGCGTCGCGACGCCCACGGGCGACGCGGAGATCGCGCAGCTCGGCAAGGACATCAACGAGATGATCGAGCGCCTCGACGTGCTCGTCGCCTCGCAGCAGCGCTTCATCGCGCAGGCGGCCCACGAGATGCGCTCGCCGCTGACGACGCTCTACGGCGAGCTCTCGCACGCCCTGCGCAAGCCGCGCGAGGCGGATGCCTACCGGCAGGCGATCGAGGAGGCGCTGGAGGCCGCGCGCCGGATCAAGCTCATGACCGAGGACCTCCTGGCCCTCGCGCGCCTCGGCGCGGACGTGGGCGAGCCCTCGGAGCCGGTCGACGTCCTCGAACGGGCGCGAGCCGCTGCCGAGGCGGTCGCGTGGGAGGCACGCGAGCGCGATACACGCATCGAGATCGGCGGGAAGACTGCGTACGTCCTCGGGCATCCCCGCAATCTGGAGCGGCTCGTACGGAACCTCGTCGAGAATGCGGTGCGACATTCGCCCAGAGGGGGCCGCGTGGAGGTCGTCGTCGAGCGACGCGGCGACGTGATCGAGGCCGCGGTGAGCGACGAGGGGCCGGGGATCCCGGAGGCGGAGCGCGAGCGCGTGTTCGAGCCTTTTTATCGGGGCGTGCGCGAGCGGGCCGATGACATGCCGGGCGCCGGATTGGGCCTCCCGATCGCACGTCAGATTGCGCGCGCACACGGCGGCGATGTCGTCTTCGACGCCACACGAATGGCAGGGAGCCGGTTCGTGGCGCGGTTCCCGGCCGCTCGTGCAGGAGATGTCCGCGCCGATCCGCGTCCGGGGGAGCGGGCGTCGTGAGCCCGGTCCGGCCGCGTCCGTGTCCATTCGCAGATTTGCAAATCCGATTGGCGGAAACGCGGCTCGCGTATGATCGGGGCCTGGTACGGTGTGCGCCCTTCACGGATCCCCACCGAAGGGCACATCCACATGAAATTGCTTGTACGGCTTCTCCCCCTGCTTCTTCTCCTCCCCCTCACCACCGGCTGCGGCTCGACCGAGCCCGAGCCGGATTGTAACGGCGAAGGCGCCGACAAGGCCAACTGCGGCGTCTGCTCCGGCGACGCGGCAAACGCGCCTCCTTGCATCAGCGTCACCGCCGCGCTCGAGGCGGCCGGCTTCCTCGTCAAACCCGCCGGCAAGAGCGACGACGGCGCCGAGCTCTACGACCTCACGCTCCTGCAGCAGAACGACCACCAGGACCCGAGCGCGGGCACCCACGAGCAATACCTCACGCTCATCCACCGCGGCTTCGACCGGCCGATGAACCTGATCTCCACGGGATACAGCAATTATCTCGGGTTCGATCAGGACGAGCTGACGACGCTCCTCGCGGGAAATCAGCTCGTCCTCGACAAGCGCTTCCACAACGGCAACGGCGACGACTTCTCCCTCTTCACGCGCAAGCAGGTCGCCGACGACGCCCACGACGTCGTGGTGCGCCTGCGCGAGCTGTACAAGAGCGCGTGGATCGGCTCGGGCTTCTCCAACGGCGGCGTCGACATGGTGAGCTTCCGCCGCCATTACCCCGACGACGTCGACGCCGCCGTCGCCTTCGGCTCCCCCTTCATGACGGCCGAGGACACGCGTTTCCTCGCGTTCTTCGACACCGTCGACGCCACCTGCCAGGACCGCCTCGAGGCCATCCAGCGCGCCGTGCTCGGGCCGCAACGCACGGCCGTCGAGCCCGCGGTGCAGGCGATGGCCGCCGACGAGCTCGAGGACACCTTCACCCGCGTCGAGCCCGCGCGCGCCTTCGAGGCCGCCGCGCTCTCCTACCCGTGGCTGTTCTGGCAATACTTCGGCACGCCCGACGATTGCACGGGTCTGCCCGATCCCGCGATGGCGACGGCCGAGGAGCTGACGACGGCGTTCTTCGACGTCACCAGCATCTTCGGCACCTACCCGATGTCCGACGGGTACCTCACGTTCTTCGGCGCCTACTTCTACGAGGTGCAGCAGAGCGGCGGCTGGCCCGCCCTGCCGCGCGCCGAGCTCGTCGCGGAGGGCCTCCTGCCCGAAGGCCTCGTCGACATGGAGCGCGGCCTCGTGCCCGAGGGCGTGACGCCGCCGATGTTCGACACCGAGGAGAACAACGCGCTCGCAGAGTTCGCCCGCCTCGGGGACGGCGTCGCCTTCGTCTACTCCGACCAGGACCCGTGGTCGGCCGGCGCCATCACCCCGGCGGCAGGCAGCGGCAACCTCCGCTTCGACGTCACGAACGGGAACCACCTCGCGACGTTCTCGTCGCTCGCGGAGCCCGATCAGGCCGCGCTCTCCGCGTTCATCGAGGAGAAGCTCGGTATCGACCTCCCCTGAGAGCGACCGATCGACCAACGACAAAACGAAGAGGCCCCCTCGGACGAACCGAGGGGGCCTTTTCATTTCGAGCGACGGATCGCTCTCTCGATCAGCCGAACAGCGGCAGCTCTTCCTTCTCCTTGATCGGGAAGCGCGCCGCGATCTCGTTCTGATCGATCCCCGCGAGCCTGCGGAGCGCGCGGTGCACGTGGCCGGGCTTCAGGCGGACGCCGCCGCCCTCGACAGGCTCGAGCGTCTTCGGGTCGAGGTTCATCGGGTTGTGACGCTCGGTCGTCTTGCCGATGACCGTGTTGCCCGGGATGCCCGCGCCCATCAGCAGCATGCTCGTGATCGACCAGTGGTCCTTGCCGTTACCGGAGTTGTACCCCGGCGTGCGGCCGAAGTCGGACCCGACGACGATCACCATCTTCTCCCAGACGCCCGTCGCCTTCGCCTCGGTGACGAGGTAGTCGATGCCGTCCCAGAGCTGGGCGAGCTGGTTGAACTGCTGCTGGTCGTTGTTGCCGTGCGTGTCGAACCCGCCGATGCCGAGGTTCGCGCTGACGCAGATGCCCGCGCGGTACGCCGCGAGGGCGATCTGCGCCTGGCGCCGCAGGTTGCCTTGCTCGAGCTGCGCGGGAAGGAACTCCGTCAGCTTCTTGAGCTCGTTTTGCCCCGAGCGCGCCGTGAACAACATGCCCATCGACTGCTGGATGCGCGGCAGGTTCTGCTTCTCGGCGTACGCCATGTGGCGCGCCGTGCGCGTCTCGGCGAGGCGCGCCGCGGTCTCGTCCGTGAAGTAGCCGGCCTGGTTCTGGTTGCCCGGGTCGATCACGTTCGGGAAGGCGATGCGACGGATCGCATCGACGTTGCCCACGCGCGTGACCGCCACCGTGCCCGCCGTCGTGTCGTAGCCGCCGTACGAGATGTACGCCATCGGCAGCGCTCCGCCGGACGCCGCCGCGACGAGCGCGCCGAACGAGGCCTTGTTCTCGGCCAGCGTGCCCGCCCAGGTCACGCGCGTGCCGACGTCGTGGCTGTTCGTCGACGTGTCGACGGCGTTCAGCACCATGAGGTCGTTCACGTACTTGTCGAAGAACGCCTTGTTCGCGCCGTTCGGATCGGGGGCGTACTGCATCGGCAGCTTGCTCGTGCTGCCGACGGCCGTCCCGATGTCCGTCGCGAGGTAGTTGTTCATCGGATCGGGATCACTCTCGCCCTTCGATCCCTTGGGATCGCAGAAGCTCGTGACGTCCCAGCCGCCGCCGGCGTGGATCAGGATGTAGAACTTGCCCTCGTACGCCGCGGCCTCGGCGTCGTTCGAGAACGGGATGCTGCTGGCGGCAATGCCGAGCCCTGCCGCGGAGGTGATCTTGAGGAAATCTCTTCGGTCCATGGGGGCTCGCCTCATTCGTAAAGGAAGTGGTAGTCGGACAGCATGTACGTCACGACCGTCATCCACGAGCGGATGACGTAGTTCGGATCCTGTTGCAGGCGATCCTCTTCGGGCAGCGGCGTACGCGTCCAGTAGTCGTTCTCCACGCGGCACGGGCCCGGCAGCCACGTCGAGTACTTGCCCTCGGGCTGCGACATGTCGCTCATGCCCTTCACGCCTTCGCGGTACGTCTCGAGGAAGAGCTTGTACGTGCGCTCGATCTCGGGATGACCCTCGGGCAGCGACTCGCCGAGGATGTGCTTGTGGAGGTACTGGATGTTCTTCTTGATGGCCTCGACGGCGGGCTCGACCGGGAAGCCGTTCTTGTCCTCCGGCTCGAAGCTCGTCTCGACGTACGGGAAGAGCGTGCGCTCCTCCGTCGCCTTCCACAGGTCGCGCGGGACCGAGACGCAGGACATCTCGTTCGCCATGCGCTCGCCGATGTTCGCCATGATGCCGTTCGGGCTGGTCACGCGCTTGACCACGTCGGCCGAGTCGATGCCGCCGTAGAGCATGCGGTAGGCGTCGCCGCGGAGCAGGTAGTCGTAGGTGCCGCCGTTGTCCTCGTACGCGCGGGGACGCCACGGATAACCGAGGACCGCCTGGACCTTGCGGTGGAGCTGCTCGGGCGTGATGAGGCGGCCCATGCCGACCTCGCCGAGCCGCGCCTTGCCGGCCGCGTCGAGCGCGCCGCTGTTCTTCGCGCGGAAGTACGGCGAGTGGATGATCTGCTTCACGACGACCTTGAGGTCGTAGTTCGAGGCCTGGAACTCGCGCGCGATCTTGCTGAACTCCGTGTACTCGGCGAGGTACGCGTCGAACTCGGCGGAGAAGTCGGGCGCCTTCGGGTCCTGCGGCGCGACGAGCGGCTTCTGCCCCGTGAGGCCTTCGAAGACGATGTACACGGCCGAGAGGCCGAAGCGCGGGTCGGCGGCGACACGCGGCGCGAGCCACTGCAGGCCTTGCGGGAGCTGCTCGTACGGCGTCTTTTCGCCCTTGAAGCCCGGCGGACGCATGTCGTCGAGCGGAGGCGTCATCGGGTCGAACTCGCCGCGCTGATCCCAGTGGCGGAACTGGGCCGCGACGGGGTCCATCTCCGCGTGGCACTGGATACACGCGGCGGCGTTGAGGGTCGGGTTGACCTCGGTGATGAGCGTCTGATCGAGCGGCTGCTGGCCGGTCTTCAGGATGTCGGTGCCGAGGAAGAACTGGTAGACCATACGCGCGCGGGCGCGGTTGCGGTTCGTCTCCGTCGTCGGGAAGCGGTTCAGGAACATCGGCGACGTGAGCACGCCGGCGTGGGGCAGGCTCGGGATCTGCGCCTCGATGAACTCTGCCGGGTCGGCGTCGTTCTTGAACGGCAGGTCGCTCAGCATGAACGACTTGGCCGAGAACGGGTTCACCATGATGTAGTTGGCCGTCAGGATCTCGCTGAAGGGCCGGTTCTCGCGCACGACGTGGGCCACGAGCTCGAGCGGCTCGCGCGCCACGCCGCGGTTCGTCCAGGTGCGCAGCTTGTTGTAGAGGTCGTCGGCGTTGTACGCGCCGAACTTCCCGATGGCGTCTTCCATCGCCTTCGGGTCGGCGTTCGCGCCCTCGAAGAACTGGTCGTACCAGTAGGGGTTGTAATAGCTGATGTCGTTGAGGAGCTGCACCGCGTCCTCGTTCCCCAGGTACCGATCCGTGAGGAACTGGTCGTTGTAGATCTCCTTCAGGCGCGTGTAGAACGCCTCCTCGGTCATCATCTTGTCGAGGATCGGATCGAGCGCGCGGATGCCGCCCGCCTCGATGGCGTCTTCCTCGGCGTCGGTGGGCAGTCGACCGACCAGGGAGAGCGACGCCTTGCGCAGCGTCTCGGCGGGCGTCGCGAGCTGCACGCCCGTGAACGTGGCCGAGAGGTTCGTCTCGCACGACGAGGGCTCGTTGAAGCGGTTCACGAGCTCCTCGAGGGCCTTGAACTCCTCGCTGCCCGGCTGGATGACCACGCCGCCCGGGTGCTTGCGGGAGGAGGTGCCGCCCGTGGGCATGGCGAGGAGCTGCGAGACGCCGTCCTGCTGGAGCGAGGCGGCGTTCTTCATGATCTCGTAGTTCGTGTCGAGGAAGCCAGCTTCGCTGCTCCCCCGGAGCACGAGGCTCGAGTCCTTCGCGGCGCCGTTCGAGGTATGGCAAGCGATGCAGTTGTTGGAAAGGATCGGAGCCCAGACCTGCTCGGCGAAGAACATCTGGTCCGAAACACACGGACCATCGTCCTCCCCAGCGATGCAGCCGGTGAATCCGAGCGCGCCGATCGCGGCCAGAGACACCAGACCAATCGAGCCAAGATGTTTTCCGAGTCGTCTTCGCGTTCGCGGCATGAGCGGCCTCGTTGGTGGTTCCAGCGCCGTGTCGGAAACGACGCTGGAAAGTCAAACGTAACGGAAGCTCGCTTGTACCAGAGGACCGCGGCCGCTGGAATGGTGGGAATTGGGTCCCCACTTCCCTACCTCGGGGCCATTTCGGAAAAGGAATGGACTTTTCCCCTCGCAACATAACGCGAGCGCGAACGAGCGAGGCTTCACACGTCACGCAAGGCTGCGTGCGTATTCTGTTTTTTTGAAGATCAGCCGCCGCCCGCGCCGCCCGCGCCGCCGGCCCCGCCCGCGCCACCCGCGCCGCCCGCGCCGCCTGCGCCGCCTGCGCCGCCTGCGCCGCCTGCGCCGCCTGCGCCGCCTGCGCCCGTGGAGGCTGCGGTGCTCGACGCCGCGGTGGAGCTCGACGAGCTCGAGCTCGTGCTGCCGCTGCCGCCGCACTTCTCGAGCGACTTGCAGTCGTTGCAGGAGCAACCTTCGAGGTACTGGACGCACGAGCCGTTGTCGGTGCAGTTCATCGTGCACCGGTCGGTATTCGTGCAATCGCCGCAGGTGCAGTCCTCGTTGATGAGGCACTCGCCGTCGTCGTCACAGCCGACGTTGGCGGGGGGGCAGCTCGCGACCTTGAAGTAACAGTCGCTGCACGTGCAATCTTCGGTGCCCATCTCCCCGTTGTCGCAGGCCATGTTGTCCTGACAGGTGCCGAGGCACGCGGCCTGATCGGCGCAGTCGGGGCAGGCGCAGGTCTCGGGGTTCTGGCCGAAGTAGTTGCAGAAGCCGTCCGGCTGGTTGTTGTTGCAGCCGGTGCTCTGGGCGCCGCCGCCGGCGCCCGTGAAGTCGCCCGTCGACGAACTATTGTTATTCGCGCCGCCGCCCGAGCAGCCGACGAAGGGGACCACGACGAGGAGAAACGAGGAAGCAAGGATCGCAGTCAGGATGCGCATGGTCCGGTGAGGATCGCCGCGCGCGCGGGACTGCGTCAACAAGAGAAAGGTGCTAGAGGGCTCGCCATGCCTCGCCTGACGAACTCTTTATCTGCGCTGACGTTGCTCGTTTCCACCCTCGGCCTCGGCTGCGGCGCCGAGCCGCCGCCGTCGCCCGATACCGCCGCCGATTCGGCGAAGCCCGCGTCGACCGCGGCGAACGAGGGCGAGGCGACGGCGAAGGGCCCGGAGCGGAAGCCCTTCGAGAACCCCGGCGGCATGTGGGTGCCCTCGCAGCTCGCCGAGCACGGCGATACGCTGAAGGGCGCCGGCCTCGAGCTCGATCCGAAGGCGCTCACCGATCCGATGCAGCCCCCGCTCGCGGCCGTCGTGAGCCTCGGCGGCTGCTCGGCCTCGTTCGTGTCGCCCGATGGCCTCATCGTCACGAACCACCACTGCGTCACCGGCATCCTGCAGTTCAACGCGACGCCGCAGCAGAACGTGGTGAACGACGGCTACCTCGCCAAGACGCGGGCCGACGAGAAGTGGGCCGGGCCCACGAACCGCGTCTTCGTGACCCGCTCGTTCAAGGACGTGACGAAGGAGGTGCGCGAGGGCCTCGACAAGCTGCCGAACGACCGGGCGCGCAACGACCAGATCGAGGCGCGCGAGAAGTCGCTCGTCGCGGCCTGCGAGAAGGATCGCCCCGAGGTGCGTTGCTCGCTGAAGGCCTACTTCGCCGGCGCGCAGTACCTGCTCATCGAGCAGCTCGAGATCCGCGACGTGCGCCTCGTCTACGCCCCGCCCGAGGGCGTCGGCAACTTCGGCGGCGAGATCGACAACTGGCGCTGGCCCCGCCACGGCGGCGACTTCGCCTTCCTGCGCGCGTACGTGGGCAAGGACCAGAAGCCCGCGGATCACGCGGCGACGAACGTGCCCTACAAGCCCGCGCACTACCTGCGCCTCGCGCAGAAGCCCCTCGCCCCGAACGACTTCGTGATGGTCGCGGGGTACCCGGGCGTGACGAACCGCCTGCGCACGTCGTTCGAGATCAAGGAGCTGCTCGACTGGGGGTATCCGCGTCGCATCGCGGCCTTCGAGGAGGGCGCGAAGGTGCTGGAGTCCGTGAGCAAGCAGAGCGATGCGATCGCGATCAAGGCGACCCCGTTCCTCCGCGGCATCTCCAACGCGCTCACGAAGATCAAGGGTCTGGCCGAGGGCCTCGGCAAGGGCGGCGTGGCCGCGGAGCGCGCCAAGAAGGACGCCGAGCTCGCGGCCTGGATCGGCGGCGACGACGGGCGCAAGGCGGCCTACGGCGACGTGATGGGGAAGATCGAGGCGCTCATCGCGGAGCACAAGAAGACGCGTGAGGGGGACGCGGCGCTCGGCGAGGTGATGATGAGCGCGAACCTGTTCGCGGCGGCCTCGTCGATCGTGCGGATGGCCGAGGAGCGCCCGAAGCCCGACGCCGAGCGCGAGCCGGACTTCCAGGAGCGCAACTGGAAGCGCCTCGAGCAGAGGATGGCGCGCCTGTCGGTCTCGTACGATCGGGCGATCGATCAGGCGATGCTGAAGCTCCTCCTCGAGCGGATGGCGAAGATCCCCGAGAAGGAGCGGCCGGCGTTCGTCGCGACGATCGCGGGCAAGAAGCTCGACGCGGCGTCGATCGAGAAGGCCGTGAAGGGCCTCTACGAGGGGACGAAGCTCGAGGACGAGAAGGCGCGGCTCGAGCTGCTCAAGACGGCGAAGCTCGACGATCTGAAGAAGAGCAAGGACCCGCTCATCAAGCTCGCCGTGGCCCTGCGGCCCGCGTACAAGGCCCGCGAGGAGCGGGAGAAGTCGTTCGACGGGGCGATGGCGCTGCTGCGGCCGAAGTATTTCGAGGCGATGCAGAAGATGCTCGGCAAGCAGATCGCGCCCGACGCGAACGGGACGTTGCGCGTGACGTACGGCAGCGTGCGCGGGTATCGCCCGAAGAAGGAGGCGCCGATCTACACGCCGTTCACGCGTGTCTCGGAGATGGTCGCGAAGCACACGGGCAAGGAGCCGTTCGAGGCGCCGTCGAAGCTGCTGGCCGCGGCGAAGGCGAAGAAGTTCGGGGCCTACGCGGACGCCTCGCTCGGCGAGGTGCCGGTGGATTTCCTGAGCGACCTCGACATCACGGGCGGCAACTCGGGCTCGCCGACGCTGAACGGCAAGGGCGAGCTCGTGGGCCTCGCGTTCGACGGCAACTACGAGGCGATGGCCTCGGACGTGATCTTCCTGCCGGAGATCACGCGGACGATCCACGTGGATCTGCGGTACGTGCTCTGGGTGATGGACGTCGAGGGCGCGGACAACGTCCTGCAAGAGCTCGGCGTGAAGCCTTCGATCGACTGAGTTCTCCCCTCCCATGTAGGATGGAGGCCTTCGGGCCTCCATGCGTTCGCCCTCGTCCTTCCTCGGCCTCGTTTTCCTCCTCGCGACCTCGGGCGCGCGCGCCGAAGACGCGCCCGACCCGCGCCCCACGCCCAAGGCCGAGGCGTTCGTGCACATCGAGGCCGACGCGCCGCTCACCCTGAAGCGGCACGTCGGTCGTTTCGGCGAAGACGTCTGCGCCGCGCCTTGCGACCGGGTGATCCGCTTCGATCCGCCGGACCGCTTCTCCGTCGAGGGCGCGTTCCCCGCGGCGCGCCCGTTCTCGCTCGGGGACGCGGGCCCGCGGGTCGGCTTGCGCGTCGACACGGGCAGCCGCGCGGGGATGGCCGCGGGGGTCGTGTCGGCGGCGCTCGGCGGCGGCGCGGCGGTCCTGTCCAGCCTCGTCTTCATGCTCGCGACGGTCGGCGACGCGCTCGGGAGCGGGGACGGGGTGGAAGACAGCGTGAAATACGGCTGCCTCGGCGCGGCGATTGGCGGCGGCGTCGCGATGGCGGTCGGCATTCCGCTGATCGTCGTGTCGAACACGACGGTCGAGGTCCTCCCCGATCCGCAGCGCGGCGCGGCGCGCGGCATGGTCACGTTCCGGTTCTGAGGCGCGACATGTCCTTTGGTCTGGGAGGAAAAACGATTTCGCTGGGCATGACGCTCCTGGTCGGCCTCTGCGCCTGCGCGCCTTCGCGCCCGCCGCTCCCTGCGGCCCCGATGCCCGCGGCCTCTCCGCCCGAGCAGCGCGTGTTCGTCCGGATCGACGCGGACCACCCCACGGCGAAGCTCGTCGAGGCGCGCGAGGAAAACGACGTCCCTGTCTGCGACGCGCCCTGCAATCGCGTGATCCCGGTGCGCAAGGGGGCGCGGTACCACGTGGAGGCCTTCGCGGCCCGCCCGACGCGGAGCTTCGAGCTCTACTCGCCGCACGATCCCGTGGTCTGGCTCGACGTGAAGACGACCGCGCAATCGAAGTACGACACGATCCACCGGATCTTCATCGCCACCGTCATCACGAGCAGCGCCCTCGTGCTGACGGGCGCGATCGGCACGCCGCTCGCCGAGGCGAAGAGCACGCAGGCGGCGTTCTCGGCGACGGGGTTCGCCGGGCTCGTGTTGCTCCTGCCCGTCTCGGCCGTGCTCGGCGGGATCTCGCTCGCCCATTCGACGAGCAACCTGACGTTCAAGGATCCGCGGACACGGCCTGATTTGCGGGGACGAATTCGTTAGGCCTGGGCGCGGCGCCGCCGGACGAGGCGGGCTCCCGCGGTGAGGAAGAGCGAGAGCAAGGCGAGGGGCGCGGAGAGGCCACCCGCAGGGGACGCGCCGACCACGCGGCAGCCGCAGGACTCGTCGGTGACGGGATCGATGGGGTCGGGGCGGCCGCTGCCGCCGATGCCGCCAGCGCCGCCGCTGCCACCAGCGCCGCCGCTGCCGCCAGAACCGGCGTCGCCGCCGATACCACCAGCGCCGCCGCTACCGCCACCACCGCCAATGCCGCCAGAACCGGCGTCGCCGCCGTTGCCGCCCATCCCGCCGACGCCGCCCATACCGCCGTTGCCGCCCATACCGCCGGCGCCGCCCATACCGCCGCCGCCACCCGCGCCGCCGGTGCCGTCCGTGCATTCGCCGTCGGCGCAAACGCCGTCGTTACACGTCGTCCCGTCGGGGAACACCATGTCGGACGGGCACGTGGTCGCCACGCCCGTGCATTTCTCCGGCACGTCACACACGTCCACGGCAGGCCTGCACGTGACCGTCGTGTCGGCGATCACGTCCGCCGTGCAGCCCTTGCCGACCCCGTCGCATTTCTCGGGCACGTCACACGGCCCAGCCGCCGGGCGGCAGACCGTCATGACGTCGGCCACGGCGTCCACGGCGCAGGCGACATTCACGCCGTCACACCACTCCGCGACGTCACAAGGGCCGGCCGCGGCGCGGCACACGACCATGGGACCCTGGACGACGTCGGTCGGGCACGCGCCGCTCGCGCCCGTGCACGCCTCGGCGATGTCGCAGACCCCCGCCGCCGAGCGGCAAACCGTACCCGCAGGCACGAGGACGTCGCCCGGGCATGCGGCCATATTGCCAGGGCAAACCTCGGCCACGTCGCACGCGCCCACCGCCCCGCGGCAGGTCGTCCCGGCGGCGAGGAACCCGTCGCCAGGGCAAGCGGCTGCATTGCCGGGGCAAACCTCGGCCACGTCGCACGCGCCCGCCGAGGCGCGGCAGGTGGTGCCCGCCGGGAGGTACGTATTGGCAGGGCAGGTGACGCTGCTGCCCGTGCAGCTCTCGGCCACGTCGCAGGCGCCCGCCGCGTCGCGGCAGGTCGTGCCGGCCGGCTCGAGCGCGTCCGCAGGGCAAGCGGCTGCATTGCCGGGGCAAACCTCGGCGACGTCGCAGACGCCCGCCTGCGCGCGGCAGGTCGTGCCGGTCGGCTTGAAGACGTCGTCGGGGCAAGCGACGCCGCTCCCCGTGCAGAACTCGGCCTCGTCACAGGCGCCCTCGGGCGGGCGGCACGACGTGCCCGCCGGGGCGATCCCGTCGGCGGGGCAAGCGGCGCCGTTCCCGGAGCACGTCTCGGTCACGTCACACGGGCCCGCCGCGCCGCGGCAGACCGTGCCGGAGGCCAGGTACTTGTTGCTCGGGCAGGTCGTCGACGAGCCATTACACGTCTCCGCGACGTCGCAGGCGCCCGCCGCCCCGCGGCACACGGTGCCGCTCACGGCAGGGCCACACGCGCCGTTCACCGCCGCGCCCTTGGCGACGCTGCACGCCTGGCAATCGGTCGAGACGCCGGAGCCGCAGGCGCTGTTGCAGCACACGCCGTCGACGCAGAAGCCGCTCGTGCACTCCTGGGCGACATTGCAGGCCGCGCCGTTCGGGAGCTGGTCGAAGATCTCGTACACGTACGCCGCGCCCGCGTCCCCCTTCCCGTCGTAGGACTCCGTGACCGCGCCGACGAGGAAGTGATTGCCGCTCATCGAGACGCGGTAGCCGAAGAGCCCGAGGCCGGTCGGCCCGTCGATCTGCGTGAGCTGCGACCAGGTCGCGCCGCTGCGCTCGAACACGTACGCGGCGCCGACGGCCGAGTTGAGCAGCGGCTGAGAGCGGTAGCCGCCGATGACGGCCCGGTCGCCCAGGATCGCGACGTCGTTGCCGAAGTTCATCCCCGCCGCGCCGGGGCTCGCCAGGAGCTTGGCTTGCTGGGTCCACGTATTCACGTTGCGCGTGAACACGTACGCCGATCCGGAGTCGCCCCCGGCCACCGTATTGTCGTAGGGGCTGCCGACGATCGCCGAGTCGCCGCTCAAGGCGACCGCGCTGCCGAACCGGTCGTCCGACCCGCCGTCCGACGGGCCAATCGAGGCTTGTTGGGTCCACGTGGCGCCGCTCCGGACAAAGACGAAGACCCGGCCCGCCGCGGTCCCGTGTGGCGAGCCGACGAGGACCGTGTCGGCCTCGACCGCGACGGACCGGCCGAACACCCCGGCCGCGACGCCGCTGCTCGGCAGGAGCTTCGCCTGCTCCGTCCACGTGCCGCCACTCCGGACGAAGACGTAGGCCGACCCGGCGTCCACGCCGGCCGCGGTGTCGTCGAGATCGGCGCCCACCACGGCCGTGTCGCCGTCGAGCGCGACCGAGACGCCGAGCCCGTCACCCGCCGCCGCGTCGGACGGGGCGAGCTGCGCCTGGAGCGACCACGACGTGCCATTCCGCACGAAGACGTAGGCCGCGCCCGCGTCCGCGCCCGCCGCGGTGTCGTCGCCACGGGCCCCGACGAGCGCCGTGTCGCCGTGGAGCGCGACGGCCGAGCCGATGAAGTCGTTCGTGGCCGCGCCCGGCACGACGAGCTTGGCCTGCTGGGTCCACGTCAGGCCATTGCGGATGAACACGTACGCCGAGCCGGCGTCGGTGCCGCCCGCATAACTGTCCCCGTCGGCGCCGATGAGCGCGGTGTCGCCGTCGATCGACACGCCGCTGCCGAAGAAGTCCGACGCCTGCGCGTCCGAGGCGACGAGCCGGGTGCGCGGGATCGCCACGAGCGGATCGACGTGCAGCGGATACACGGCGCCCGCGTCGTCGACGTGGATCGTGATATGCCCGTCGCGCACGCCGAGCGAGGCCGGCACGGGTTTGCCCGTGGCGTCGGCGACGTGGAGCTCGCCGTACCGGAGCCGCGCCTGCCCCGCGGCGTCGACGAGCTGGATCACGTCGCCCCTCGGCGCGACCTCCGGCGCGAGCCCGCCCGACACCGCCATTTCGAGGGCGAGCCCGCGTTCGCAGCCCGGCGACGTTCCGACGTCGAAGCCCTGCTCGATCCCGAGCGGACCGTTCACGTACCACTCGGTCACCTCGCCGCGCGCGTATTCCGTGCGATTGCCCGAGGCCACGGGCTCGGCCGGGGCCGGCGCGTGGAGCGCGCCCTCGCAGCCGAAGCCCGTGAACGCCATCGAGACGTGAAAGGCCTCGCCGGCGCTCGCGGCGCTCTCGATCCGGAGGGCCGCGGGGGCCATTTCCGCGACGAACCCTTGCGCCGGGTTCTCCGCGCGGAGCGGCCGCCCCGGCGCCTGTCGGGTGACCCGATACGCCTCGCCCGCCTCCGCTTGCACCGCCGCGATCGCCGCTGCGCGCAGCCCGGCCGGCATCTCGGCCGGCGCGGGGCTCGGCCGCGCCGCCGTGTCGCGCGGGCCTTGCTCGGGTGTGTTGTTCCGCTCCCCGCACGCCGTCGCGCCGAAGAGAAACAAGAGCCCGATGGATGACAAAGAGGCCGCTCGCATGCGCGACGCCTACTCAAACTACGGCTCGAAGTCGAGCGTCTTTTTGTCTCAATTTCGCGAGAGGTGGTCGCGATCTTGCGAGGGCCGCTGGCTCAAAGAGCGGGGAAAAACGCGGACGCGTCGACCTGATAAGCGCTGCAGAGCTGCGCCATCGCGTCGCGGAGGTCCCTGAGCTGCCGCTCGCCGCAGACCTGGGGCTTGATGAAATACCCGTCGAAGTAGGTCGTCTCCACGAAGTGAGGGATCGGGTCCGGGATCCCGGCGAGGTCGAGGTACGAGATCTCCAGGGCGTAACGCGTGAGCTGCGCGAGCGGGCCGAGGTCCTCGTTCATGTGGTGGCGCACGTTCGCATGGAGGTACGCCCGGGCCTCCGCGGGCCGCAGGTATCGCAGGAAAAACAGGTTCGCCGCGAAATCGGGGATCCGCGTCAGCATGACGCGGGTGAGCGCCTCCCAGGGGCGCGCGGGATCGGCCCCGAGCGCGTCGAGCTCCTCTTTCACGTCCTCGGCGAGGCGCGCGGGCATCTGCGCGAGGATCACCTCCCATGTCGAGTGGACCGACGAGAGGGCCGCGTCGTACTGGCGCCTGTTCTCCTCGGGCACGCGGACGAGCCCCGCCTCGTGCACGAGGTGGCCCCATTCGTGGACGACACGCGCGGCGAGCAGCTCGCGGTGGTAGGGCGGCGCCTCCTCGCGCAGCGGGTCGAAGCCGGGCTGGCGGAGCTCGTAGACGATGCGGCGCAGATCCGCCCGCATGTACACGCCGCCGTCGGCGTCGACCTCCGCGCTCGTCCGCGGGAGCACGTCCGGATCCCGCAGCGAGCCGAGCACGGCGCGGCTCTTGTCGCTGACGGTGCGCAGGTCCGCGACCAGGCTCTCGGCGACCCGCGTCGAGACGAGGGGCGCGAGCGCCACGCGGGCGTCGTCGAGTTTGTCGGCGTCCTCCGGCCGATACACGGTGTTCCCCGCCGTATCGACGAGCACGACGTCCGGCCGCTCCTCGGCGAGGAAACGACAAACCAGATCGACCGGCGCAGGGCCCTCGGCAGGGGCTGCGGCTTGTGCCACGAAAAACGCCGCCTCCATCTCCCGCGCGGCCGCGTCGAACGCGCCGAAGAGGGCGAGCAGGTCGGGGCGCGCTTCCCTGGGGATCAAGAGATCCGCGCCGTCGACGTGGCCGAGCCCCTCGGTGCGCTCGGGCGGCGGCTCCCGGAGCGGCAGGTGATAGAGCGTCCGGATCCAGGGCAAGGCGCGGGCGAGCGCCAGAAAGGCCGGCGCGTCGGGCCGCGTGGCGCGCGAGGCGGCCCGGGAGAAATCGTGCAGCTCGTCCTCGGTGCGATCGAGGAAATAACTCAGGTTGAAGCAGACGGCCGCGCGCAGCGCCTTCAGGAAGGCGAGGCGCTCGACGTGGAAGAGCTGATGACAGACGTACTCCTCGTGCGAGCGCGAAGGGTCGAGGTCCGAGGCGTAGAGGAACCACGTCGTGCCGAGGAAGGGCTGGCTGTAGGGGCGCACGCGCGCCGGATCGGTGACGAGCAGCAGATGCGCCTTGCGCGGCGGCAGCCACGAGCCGGGCGCGCGGGCGTGGAGCGAGGCCGCGCGCTCGCGGTAGAGCCGATACCCCCGGTTGAAGAGGGCAATGTGCTCCTCCGACAAACCAACGCGTCCCGTGAGCAGCTCCCGCTCCTCCCGCGCGAGGCCCCCGATGCCCTCCTCGTCGAGGTGCTCGGCCGGGACCAGAAAAGCGCCCGGGTGGGCCATGTAGAATCGTTCGAGGTTCAAGGGCGCCCCTCTCTCACCGCTTCTTCGCCAGGACCGCCGCGAGCCCGGCGCATTTTTTTCCGTCCTTCATCCCGAACGAGCGGGCGAAGTCGCAGAGCTTCTGGCCGAGCTCGAGGTCCTCGGGTTTGCCGCTGAGGATCGCCCTCCCCGCGGCGGGCTCGGCGCGCCGCGCGAGCTCGTCCCGGAAAGGTTTGTCGGTGAGGTCCTTGCCCTTCAGCGCCTCCCGCAGCTCGTCGGAGACCCGCGGCGCCTCGGCCCAGACCTTCGTCGACTCCGCGGCCGCGAGGGCGTACGTCCGGAAAAACCGGTCCTTCGCGGGGCTGTCCTGGCAGGGCATGTCCTTCGGCGCCACCAGCAGATCCTCGGCCCCGAGCTCCCGCTTCGTCGCGCGTTCGAAGCGCGGCGCGGCCTGCCCGGCGAGCGCGAGGTCGTCCGCCGTGAGCTTGCCGGACGCGAAGTCCTTCGCGAGCGCCTCGCAGGCCGCCACGTACCGGGCGCGGGCGCGCCCCGCCGCGCAGGCCTCGAGCCGCGCCTTCTCGCCCGCCACCTGCTCCGGCGTCGCGAGCGCGACGTCCGCGGGCGCGAGCGCCTCGACCACGCACGGATCCTCGGCCCGGAGCGCCGCCTCGACCCGCGCCCGCGCCCCCTCGACCTGCCTCTTCGTGTAGATCGAGCGCCCCACGACCGCGACGGATCCCACGAGCACGACGCCGAGCGACACGCGGACGAGCCACCTCCGGCGCGTGTACCTCGCGGGCAGCGGGCTCGACTCGAGCCTGTCGCCGCACTGCGAGACGAGCGTCTCCCACGTGGAGATCTCGGCCGCGAGCGCCTCGATCGGCCCGCAGAGCTTCGTGTCGCCGGCGAACTGCCTCGCGACCTTCAGCAGCGCCTCGGCCCCCGTCCGTTTTCGCCCGTCGGGGGCCGAGGGCATCCCCGCAGAGCCCGACACCGGCCCGAAGAGGCCACTCGCGTGCTTTTGCACGGCGCGAAGCGCCTCGATCTGCGTGGCCTCGACGCGATCGAGCGCGGGCAGGAGCGCGTCCCAGGGCAGGAGCGCCTCGACCTCCGGCCCGCGCAGACGAAAGACCGCCGCGGCCTTCTCGATGCCCAGCTTCACTCCGCCGAGCAGCTCGGCCTTGGAGAGCGCGGCGATCCCCTCGCCGAGCGCCCCGTCGCGCAGCCGCTCGTTCGCGGCCTGGATCGGCGCGAGCGCGGCCTTCACGAGGGCGTCCCCGAAGTCCTTGCGTTCCGGCATCACGCGAATCCTACCCCTCCCTCCCGCCCGCTTTCCAGTATGATGCCGCGGCGCCGCGGCGTTCGTTGCGGCGAACGAAGGAGGGTATGATGGCGCTCGACGCGCTCGTGGTGGGGGCGGGCCCGGTAGGCCTGGTGATGGCTTCGGAGCTCGCGCGGCACGGCCTCTCGTGCCGGATCATCGACCAGGGCGAAGGCCCTTCGATCTGGTCGAAGGCGCAGATCATCCACGCCCGCACCCTCGAATGTTTTCACGACATGGGCGTCATCGACCCCATCCTCGCGCGCGGCCGGCAGGTCGCCGGGGCGCGTATCATGACGCCCGCGCTCGAGCGGATCGCGCGGGTCGAGATCGGCGGCATCGACTCGCCGTACCCCTTCCTCCTGAGCCTCTCGCAGCGCGAGACCGAGATCGTGCTCGCCGAGCACCTCGGGCGCGCGCACGGCGTCGAGGTCGAGCGCAAGGTGAAGCTCTCGGGTTTTTCGCAGGACGAGGGCGGCGTGACGGCCACGCTCGCCTCCGACGACGGCTGGACCGAGGAGGTGCGCGTGCCGTATCTGCTCGGCTGCGACGGCGCGCACAGCACCGTCCGCAAGACGCTCGACTTGCCGTTCGAGGGCTCGACGTACGACGCGCGTATCATGCAGGCCGACGTGCGCGTGAGCTTCCCGGTGGCGATTCACGATGACGAGATCGCCATCTTCCTCGGCCCGAACGGCATGCTCGCGTTGTTCCCGCTGCCGGGGGAGAGCCGCTACCGGCTGCTCACGTTCCTCGAGCCCGGCGACGACCGCCCCGTCACGCTCGAGAGCTTCGAAGCGATCCTCGAAGAGCGGGGGCCGAAGGGCGCCTCCCTCGGTGATCCGGCGTGGATGGTCGATTTCCGCATTCATTGCCGCATCGTCCCGCAGTATCGTGTCGGCCGCGTGTTTCTGGCCGGCGACGCGGCGCATATCCACAGCCCGGCGGGCGGGCAGGGGATGAACATGGGCATCCAGGACGCGTACAACCTCGCCTGGAAGCTCGCGCTCGTGGCGCGCGGGGCGGCGAGGGACGCGCTGCTCGACTCGTACGAGGCCGAGCGGCGGCCCGTGGCCGAGGAGACGTTGCGCTTCACGGACGTGAGCACGCGCGGCTTCCAGACGGCGATCTCCTTGAAGAGCCCGCTCACGATGGGGATCCGCAACAACCTCATGAGCTTCGTGACGAGCCTCGGCTTCGTGAAGGAGCGCGCGGGGCGGCGCGTCTCGCAGATCGAGATCGCTTATCCAAAGAGCCCGATCGTGGCCCAGGATCAGGCGTCCTTGTGGAGCATCCGCCTCACCGGCTCGGACGAGCGGCCGGGTTTGTCGGACTGGATGCATTTTGGCGACGGACCGGCGCCCGGGGCGCGCGTGCCGGACATGCCGGTCGGCGAGGGCACGCTGCACGAGCTGCTCCGCGGCACGTCGCATACGATGCTCTGCTTCGACGGCGCGGCGGCGACGAGCGAGGGGTACGAGCGGCTCGGGCGCGTCGTGAACGCGGCGCGTGCGCGGCTCGGCGATCGCGTCCGGGCCTACGTGATCGTCCCTGGAAACGAGGTCCCTCGGGCCTTGCCCGCGGACGTGCCCGTCCTGCTCGACCCGGATGGCGAATTGCATCGGCGCTTCGGGGCGCGGTCGGAGTGCGTGTACGTCGCGCGGCCCGACGGGTACGTGGGGTATCGGGCCCAGCCGGCGAACGAGGAGAAACTCGGCGCCTGGCTCGACAGCCTCTTCGTTTGACGCCCGGGGAGGTGGTCAGGGCGTGTAGCGGACGTTGTTGTAGAAGACGAACTCGCCGCGCGGCACGCCCTCGGCGAGCGTCTCGGTGACGTCCTCCTCCCAGCGCGGATCGGTCCACGTCGGGAAGCACCGCCCGTCCTTGGCGAAGTAGTTGGCTCCGCAGCCGCCGGAGGCCTTCGGCAATGCGTCGGGGCTCACCCAGTGGGTCGAGCCGTTCGTGGGGTCGTTTGCCTTCGGATCCTTGTCGCGTAGCCTGCGGCACGCCGCCTCGATCGAGTCCGTCAGGTTCCTCGCGAAGAGCCCGGCGGTGCCGTCGTTCAGGCTCTCGGCGCGTGTGCCGAGCGATTTGTAATGCGAGATCTCGGCGCTGTTCTTGGGCGGACGGGGGGTGCCGCCCGTGCGGTTCATGTACGCGTAGGCCACGGCCGTCTTCGCGTTCATGCTGTGCGAGTTCGCCTCGTTGTACACGACGTTCGCCAGGTTCATGAGGCCGTCGCCGTGGCAGGCGCACTCGTTGATCTTGTCGTTCAGCTCCTGCTTGCGCTTCTTCAGCTCCTCGCCGTGCCTCTTCAGGTTCTCGAGGTTCGGGTCGTTCTCCGTCGACCAGCCCTTCTTCTCGTAGGTGGCGATCTTCGAATCGAGGTTCCTCTGGTTGTTCTCGATCGCCGTATCGAGCTTCTGGTTGACCGCCGCGATGGCCGCCTGCATCTCGGGGCTCATCGTCTTGCTCGGATCGCAGGGGCAAGGCTTGACCGCGCTGCCCTCGTCCGGCGACGAGACCTGCTTGTTGTCTGCGCTCCCGCTCCCCGAGGAGGGGTCTTCCGGTGTACCGGCGCACGGGAATCCCATCGCGCTCACTCCTTGTGCATGAAGCGGAGGACCCGCTCGCAATAAAGGCCCGCCTCGCCCACGAGCGCCCGCATGTCGCCCTCGCGGAGCTTCGTATCTGCCCAGGGAAAGAGCGGATCCTCCGCGAATCCGTGTCCGAGCAGGCACGCGAGCAGGCCGTAGGCCACCACGCTGCCGCCGGACAAACCATGGGCCTCCGCGTGTCTCGCCCACGCGTCGATTGCCCGCTCCTCGCCCTCGGGCCCGAGCCAGGCGAGCCGCTCGGGAGCGAGCGCGCGCGCCTCCCTCGTCAACACCTCGCGGATGCTCTCGCGCGGCAGGTCCATGTCGAGGGCGCGCGTAGCGATCGGTTCGAACCGACGCATTGCGGCGAGCGTATGCTCCTGGCCCGTCCCGGCCGCGGCGCGGAGGTACTCCATCATCACCTCGTACAGGCGAGAGGCCCTCTCGGCCTGCGTCGGGCGCGCCTCGGCGAGCGCGGCCTCGGCCCAGGGGAAAAGCGGGTCGTCGTCGAAGGCCCAGCCGAGCAGGATCATCGTCTCCACGTAGAGCCGCACCGGCCCGAGGCGCGTGAGCCCGCGGCGCGCCGCGCGTGCGACGCCGAGTCGCACCACCGCGGCGATCCCGCGCTCCGGCACGATGGCGAAGCAGCCGGGTGAGCGCTCGCCGAGCCTGCGGATCACGTCCCGCTGGAGCTCCGCGATGCCGACGTCGCGCTCCAGAACCTCGAATTGATCTTGCCGGATCCAGAAAGCCATCGCCTGCGAGCACGTCGACGTTACAGGGATGTCGGTGCGTTGCCAAGGCGGCTCGGGTAGAATCGGCGCTGCCACGATGAGCAACATCGCAAGCCCGACCTCGGCCCCCGCACCCGTCGAGCTCTCCCTCGACGACGCGCGTGTCCTCCTGGAGCAACACGTCCGCGCGACGACGTGGGGGCGGCGCGGGCTCGCGGCGCGGCTCGACGTGACCTCGTTCGAGCGGAGCGGCGCATTCGACGTGGTCTTTCAATCCTTCACGGAGACACGCGGCACCGAGCTGACGCACGAGCCCTACCTCGATGGGCCCGTCGACGGCCCCGAGAACGGGCCCGCGCCGGAGCCCTGGGCGATCCCCATGCAGATGCCGCCGCGCTTCACGCCCGACGAGCGCGTCGCCGTGCGCGTGCCGCACACCGACGAGGTGCGCACCTGCTTCGGCTGCGGCGGCGACGGTCGGGTCACGTGCGACACGTGCGGCGGAGGTGGGCGGGTCTCGTGCTCGTCGTGCGGCGGCGACGGCCGGATCACGGAGACGCGTACGGTCACCGAGACGGACGCGCAGGGCAACACCACGACGCGGACGGAGACGCACACGTCGACCTGCACGTGGTGCTCGGGCAGTGGGCGCGTGACGTGCTCGAAGTGCGGCGGCGGCGGCCAGGTCACGTGCGACACGTGCGTCGGGCAGCGGAGGCTTTGCCATTTCCGGCGCATGCACGTGCGCTGGTCGACGCGGACGAATTCGAAGCAGCTCGAGAAGACGGGTCTGCCCGACGAGCTCGTGGGGCTCGCGGGCGGGGAGGTGATCCTCGCCGAGGAGGACGCGCGTATCGAGCAGGGCCGCGGGATCGAGGGGCCCGGGCCGTACCGCGGGGTCTCCGTCCGGGTGAACGCGGACGTAGAGGCTGCGGCGAACGGGTTGATCACGTCGCACGTGTTCCCGGCCGACGAGAAGCTCCATTGCCAGCGGCTCGTCGTGCGCGCGGTGCCCGTGTACGAGGCGCGTTATCGCTGGGGAAAGGACACGCGGAGCTTCTGGATCTTCGGGACGGACCGGCGGGTGCACGCGCCTCGTTATCCGATTTCACCGTGGCGCGTGGGCGGCGCCGTGCTCGGGGTCGTGGCCGTGCCGGGGGTGATCGTCGGCGCGAACGTCGTGGGCACGAGTTATCCTCCCGCACCGTTTCCCTCGATCGGGGACGCGCCCGCGTATCGCCTCGATGGCTCGGCATGGAGGATGGAGCCGGCCCAGACCCCGTCCATCCCGATCCCGCCGCCCCCGCGCGAGTTCGAAAAGGCGACGGCGCCGAGGCCGAGCGCCGCGCCTGGAAAAGCGGTCGTCGAATTGCGGACGGATCCGCCGGGGATGGACGTCTTCGTCGAGGGCGAGCGTCGCGGCGCCTCGCCGCTCTGGATCACGATTCCGTCGAGGAGCGCGGGTCCGTGCAAGCAGGGAAAATGTGCAATCGGCGGCCGCTGCACGGTGGGGGCTTGCGAGCCGGTCACCAGGGTGGAGCTCCGCGGCGCGGAGGGCGCCCGTATCGTCGAGGTCGCTCCCTCGGATGGCGAGGTCGTCGAGGTGCGGAATGGCCGCGTCACGATCACACCTTTTGACCCCTTCCAATAATTCGACTTCGAAGCGAGGTGCATCTCCAGGCGCGCGAGCTACACATACCTCGCGCGAGAGCGGCCGAGGTCACGCGTGGCGACCTCGCGCCGGGATCACGGGGCGCGGAGCGGGGGGCGATGGAGCTCTTGTTCTGGCTGGCGTTTGCGTTCGTGGCATACACGTTCGTCGGGTATCCCGTCGGGATCTGGGCGCTCTCCCGGCTCCGTCGCGAGGAGCCTGCGGAACCGGCCGCCCTCGCCGAATGGCCCGCCGTCACCGTGGTGATCGCGGTACACGACGAAGCGGCGCGGATCCCGGCCAAGATCGAGAACCTCCGCGGGCTCGATTATCCGCCGGGCCGCCTGCATTTCCTCTTCGTCTCGGATGGCTCGACGGACGCGAGCGAGGCCCTGCTCGCGCGCGAGCCGGACGTGACGCTCGTCCGTTATGCGGAGCGGCGCGGCAAGGCCCACGCGCTCAACCAGGCCCTTCCGTGCGTGACGACCCCGATCGTCGTGTTCGCGGACGTCCGCCAGCAAATCGAGCGGCAGGCCTTGCGTCACCTCGTGGCGCGCTTGATGCAACCCGGCGTCGGGGCGGTGAGCGGCGAGCTCGTGCACGTCGACCCGCGGACCCGGAGCGCGGCGCATATCGGGCTTTACTGGCGTTACGAGAAATGGATCCGCCGATCGGAGAGCCGG
Organism: Polyangium spumosum; assembly: GCF_009649845.1. Taxonomy (NCBI): domain Bacteria; kingdom Pseudomonadati; phylum Myxococcota; order Polyangiales; family Polyangiaceae; genus Polyangium; species Polyangium spumosum. The sequence continues at coordinate 949,365 of NZ_WJIE01000002.1, read as the reverse complement.
TTCGCCTCGACGGTCGGCGTCACGGGCGCGCTGTATGCGATGCGGCGCGAGGACTACACGCCGCTCGCGCCGGACACCCTGCTCGACGATTTCGAGCAGCCGATGCTGCTCGCGCGGAAGGGCCGCCGCGTCGTCTTCGAGCCACGCGCCGTGATGTACGACGAGCTGCAGGAGGACGTGGCCGGCGAGCGCAAGCGCAAGATCCGCACGCTCACCGGCAATTTCCAGTCCTTCGCCCGGCACCGGTGGTTGTTCTCGCCGCGCTCGAACCCGCTCTTCGTCCAGTTCGTCTCGCACAAGTGGTTCCGCCTGCTCGTGCCTTACGCGTTGATGGTGATGTGGACGGCGTCCTTGCTGACCACGGGCCCGCTTTATCGATTGGCCGCCGCGGGGCAGGCCGCGTTTTATGCCCTGGCCGTCCTGGGCGCGTCCATTCCGCGCCTCCGTCGGAGCCGGCTCGTGAGCTTCGCGGAGGTCTTCGTCGAGCTCAACCGTGCTTCGGTGCTCGCGCTGCGTAACTATCTGGGGGGCCGCGTCGAGGCCCGGTGGGAGAAGACATGAGCCGGCTCGTCGTGCTGATGTATCACGCGCTCTACGAAGGCGAAGACGAGCTCCGCTCGATCGACGCGGCCGATCGCCCGTATGCCGTCTCGGTCGCGGCCTTCGAGGAGCAACTCGACATCCTGGACCGGCGGGGCCTCACGGTGGCCGATCCGGCCGCGCTCCCCGGGGGCCTCGAGCGGGACGATCGTATCGTCTTGACGTTCGACGACGGCCACGCGAGCCATCACCGGCACGCCTTGCCGCGCCTGCTCGAGCGAGGCTTGCGCGCGGCGTTTTTCGTGACGAGCGACTTCATCGGAAATCGTCCGGGCTTCTGCAACTGGTCCGAGGTCCGCGAGATGGCCGAGCAGGGAATGGTGATCGGTTCACACGGGCGGACGCACCGTTTCCTCGACGACCTGACCGAGGAGGAGGCGCGCGCCGAGCTCCGCGACACGAAGGCGACGATCGAGGACCACGTGGGCCGGGCCGTGGAGCAGCTCTCGTTCCCGGGCGGGCGATTCCGGCCCTCGGACGTCGAGGCGGGCTTCGACCTCGGATACCGCGTCTTCCATTCCTCGCGTGTCGGTGTGCACAGGCCGCGGCGTTTGCCCGAGGGCGCCGTGCTTTGCCGCATCGCCGTTCGTCAGAGCACGACGCCGCGCCAGTTCCGGGTGATCGCGAGCGCATCCCCGACGTGGTTCTTGCGGGCTCGCGCGATCGGCGGGGCGAAGACGGTGGCGCGGCGGGCGCTGGGCAATGGGCTGTATCACGCGCTGTACGAGCGCGTCTCCGGCGGGGCGCGCGCTTCGGGGTAGGATCCGCCGCGTTAACCGTGCTCGCACGTGCAATCGACGCAGCCATCCTCCGCGCACGTGCCACACGACGCCGCGACCTGCTTCCGCAGCGCCTCCCGCGCCCGGAACACGCGTACCGCCGCGTTCGACGGCGAGATCCCTTGCTCCGCCGCGAAATCCTTCACCGCGACCCCTGCCACCTCGATCCGCTCGAGCGCGTCGCGGTATTCTGGCTTCAGCGTCTTCGCCAGGCGCGTCACGCATTGGCAGATCGCGCCGCGCACCTCCTGCTCCGGCTCGGCGTGCCCCTCGATTTCGGTGGCGAACGACTCGAGCGCGCGCTCGGCGGCGCCGCGGCGGCGGCGGTGGTCGACGATCGCGTTGCGCAGGATGCGGTAAAACCAGGCGACCGCCGACTCGTCTTGCCGCAACGTATCGAGCCGATCGAGCCCACGCGCGAACGCCTCCTGCAGGATGTCCTCGGAGAGGGCGCGGTCGCCGAGGCGCCGCTCGAGGAACGCCAGAAACTCCTGGTGGTTCTCCGTGAGGACCCGCGCCACGTCGCCCTCCACCGGCAGCGCCCCCGTGGCCTCCGGAGCAGGCGCCCCGCCATGACAACATCCCATACCCATGGTTTTCGCCTCCCCTTGCGTCCTTGTCAACCCGGCGCGTGGGCTCACGCCTTCTCCCCATAACCACGCAGGCGCAGCGAGCTCAGCAGCACCGACACGCTCGACAGGCTCATGGCCGCGCTGGCGAGGACGGGTGAGAGCAACCATCCCGTCAGCGGGTAAAGCGCGCCCGCCGCGATCGGGATGCCGACGACGTTGTAGATGAACGCCCAGAAGAGGTTTTGCCGGATGGTGCCGAGCGTCGCCCGCGAGAGGCCGAGCGCCGTGGGCAAGGTGGCGATCCCGCCGCGGAGCAGCGCGATGTCGGCCGCGGCGACCGCGACGTCCGTGCCATTCGCGACCGCGATCCCCACGTGCGCGCCCGCGAGCGCCGGGGCGTCGTTCATGCCGTCGCCGACCATGGCCACGACATGCCCCTTCGCGCGCTCCTCGGCGACGATACGCGCCTTGTCCTCGGGTCGGACCTCCGCGAAGACCTCGTCGATGCCAATCTCCCGCGCCACCGCGCGCGCCGCCGCCGCGCGATCCCCCGTCGCCATGACCACCCGCACGCCGAGCCGGTGCAATGCCGCGACGGTGTCCTTGGCTTCGGCGGTCGGCAGATCCGCGACCGCGACGAGGCCGGCGAGCGCGCCGTCCACCGCGACGAACGAAGGGGTATTGCCCTTTTCGGCGAGCGCCTCGGCGGCGCCTTCGAGCGGCGCGGAGTCGACGCCGTGCTCCGCGAGGTACCGGGCCGTCCCGATACGCACCTCGCGCCCCAGGATCTGCGCGACCGCGCCCCGCCCCGCGTCCGCGTGGAATCGCGTCGGCGCCGTGAGCGAGAGGCCTCGCGCGCGTGCGCCCTCGACGAGCGCCTTCGCCACGGGGTGCTCGCTCCCGAGCTCGGCCGAGCCGACGAGCTGCAAGAACGTCTCCTCCTCGAACGCCGCCGTGGGCTTCACCGCGGAGAGCGTGGGTTTGCCCGCGGTCACCGTGCCCGTCTTGTCGACGATGACCGTATCGACGCGGCTCGTGGCCTCGAGCGCCGAGCCGCCCTTCACGAGCACGCCGAGCTCGGCGCCGCGGCCCGTGCCGACGGCGACCGCCGCCGGCGTCGCGAGCCCGAGCGCGCAAGGGCACGCAATCACCAGGACCGCGACGAACCTCTCCACCGCGGCGGCGAGCCCGGTCGCCGTCGGATCGGCCACGAGCCACGCGGCGAACGCGAGCGTCGCGATGCCGAGCACCACCGGGACGAACACCCCGCTCACGGTATCGGCGAGCCGCGCGATCGGCGCCTTCGAACCTTGCGCCTCCTCGACGGCCGCGGCGATCCGGGCGAGCGCCGTCCCGGCGCCGGTCCTCGTGATACGCACGGTGAGCTGTCCGCTCTGGTTCAGCGTGCCGCCGAAGACCTGCGCGCCCGCATTTTTGTCGACGGGCAGGCTCTCGCCCGTCAGCATCGACTCGTCGACCGCCGAAGCCCCGGAGACGACCTCGCCGTCGCTCGGCAATCGTTCGCCGGGCAGCACCCGCACGACGTCGCCGGGGGTGAGGTCCGCGGCCGGGATCTCCTCCTCCGCCTCCCCGCGCAGGCGCCGCGCGGTCTTTGGTTGTAATGCGACGAGCCCGCGCACGGCGTCCGTGAGCCGCTTGCGGGCGCGCGTCTCGAGCAGCTTGCCCAGCAAGACGAAGCTCACGATGGCCCCGACCGCCTCGAAATACACGTGTGGCCGCATTCCGTGCGCGGCGTGCGGGAAGAGGCCGGGCGCGATCACGGCGATCGCCGAATACACCCACGCGGCGCCCGTCCCGAGGCTGACCAGCGTATTCATGTCCGCCGCGTGGTGCCGCAGGGCCGATGACGCGAGCCGGAAGAACCTGCGCCCGGGCCCGACGATCACCGCCGTCGCGAGGGCGAGCTGCACGAGACGCCCATACGTGCCGTCCGCGCCCGGGATCCGGCCGTGCGACATGCCGAGGACGAGCAGCGGGACCGAGAGGACGAGCGCGAGCACGAAATCCCGCCGCAGGACACGCCGCTCGCCGTCGAGGCTCTCCTCGGCCGCGCGGCTGCGATCGGCCGGCGAGAGGGGCGCTGCGTCCTCGGCGACGTGGGCCCGAGGGACGCTGTAGCCGGCGCGCTCGACGGCGGCGACGAGGGCGGAGGCGGGCGCCGTGGCCGGCGCGAACGTGACCTTCGCGCTCCGGGTCACGAGGTTCACCTTCGCCTCGTGCACGCCCGCCGTCGCGAGCAAAGCGCGCTCGATGCGGCGCACGCAGGCGGCGCAGGTCATCCCCTCGACGGGCAGGTCGATGTGGCGGACGTCCCCGGCGGCGGCGGAGGGCGTGAGGGCGGGGGCGGTTGTGGTCGACATGTTCACCTCGCTGTCGACCGCGCAGACGCAAGCAGGGCCCGAGGATTACACGCGGCCACGATCCGCAGGCACGCCCTGTGAAAGCGAGGCGTCATGACCGCATGGTTTCGCAGAGCAGGCGGGTCGCTCCTGCTCCTCGCGTGTGTCCTCCTCGCGCCGTCCGCGGGCGGGCAGGCGCGGCCACCGGCCGAGACGACCTGCCCGCCGAACGAGGGCGCCGCGTGCGCCCCGCCTTCGAGCGCGCCCCCCGCCCCCGCGGCCTCCGCGGAGCCGCAGCGCCCCGCGGCCCCACGCCTGCTCTTTTTCTGGGGTGTCGGTTGTCCCCATTGTGAAGACGCCAAGCCCTTCGTCGCCGAGCTCGAAGCGCGTGAGCCCGGGATCGTCGTCGAGCGGATCGAGGTGCGCAGGAGCGACGAGGGGCGGCGTCGATTCGTGGAGACCGTGGAGCGGCTCGGCGTCGAGGGCGCGGGGATCCCCATGTTCGTTGTCGACGATCGGGCATTTGTTGGTTTTCATCGCGGCGTGACCGAGGGCGACGTGCTCGCCGCCCTCGACCGTGCGCCTGGCGGGCATGCGCCCGGGACCGTGACGTTGCCGCTCGTGGGTTCGCTCGATCCTCGCGCCGTCCCGCTGCCCGTCTTGACCCTGCTCATCGGCCTCGTCGACGGCATCAACCCCTGCGCGATGTACGTGCTCATCGTCCTTCTGGGCATCCTGACGCAGACCCGCTCGCGCGCGCGTATCCTGCTCTTCGGGGCCACGTTCGTGTTGATGTCGGGGCTCGTTTATTTCCTCTTCATGACGGCGTGGCTCAATGCCTTCCTGTTCGCCGGCGTCTCCCGCTGGGTGACGCTCGCCCTCGGCGTGTTGCTCGTCGGAATGGGGCTCGTCAACCTGAAGGAGCTCGTCTGGTTCCACAAGGGCGTCTCGCTCATGATCCCGGCCAAAGCGAAGCCCGGGCTCTTCCGGCGCATGCGCGCCGTCGCGGCGGCGGCGAGCCTGCCCGCGGCCTTTCTGGGGATCCTCGCCCTCTCCTTCCTCGTGAACCTGGTCGAGCTCGGGTGCACGCTCGGCCTGCCGGCCGTCTACACGCGGATCCTCTCCCTGCACGACGGTCTCGGCGCCGCGGCGCGGTATGGATACCTGGCCCTCTACAACGTGGCGTATATCGTCCCGCTCGCGTTGATCGTGATCCTGTACGCGAAGACGATGCGTCGCTTCTTCATGAGCGAGCAGAGGGCCAAGGTCCTCAAGGCCGTCAGCGGGGCGCTCCTCCTGCTCTTCGGGATCCTCTTCCTCGTGGCGCCCGACATGCTCTCGCGTTAACGCCTGCGCGCAGCCTCCAGCAACAGGCGGCGCTCGGCCGCAGCGATCCCCCGCCGCGCGGCCGGCACGGCGTCCGGGTTCACCGAGATGGACGTGATCCCGAACCGCACGAGGTGCTCGGCGAACTCGGGCCGGTTCGACGGGGCCTGGCCGCAGAGCGACGAGGTGATCCCGGCCGCCCGGCAGGCGCGGACGATCCGCTCGATCGCGTCGAGCACCGCCGGGTCGGATTCGTCGAAGAGCTCGGCGCACGACGCCGAATCGCGATCCACCCCGAGCACGAGCTGCGTCAAATCATTCGAGCCGATGGAGACGCCGTCGATCCCCATCCGCGCATAAAAGGGGATCCAGTACGCGACCGACGGCACCTCCGCCATGACCCACCGCAAGAGGCCCCGCTGCCGGCCGAGCGTGCTCCTCTCGACCCGCTCGAGGCAGGCCTCGAGCTCCCAGCGCGTCCGCACGAACGGGATCATCACGTGCAGGTTCGGCGTCTCCTCCCGCACGCGGGCGAGCACCTCGAGCTCCAGGTCGAACAGCTCGGGATCTCGCACGTACCGGTAGCAGCCGCGATACCCGATCATCGGGTTCTCCTCGACGGCCTCGAAGCGCTCGCCCCCCTTCAGCCCGCGGAACTCATTCGTGCGGAAATCGTAGGTCCGGTACACGACCGGTCGGGGTAAAAAGGCGCGGCTGATGCGGAGCAACGTCGCCGACATGCGCCGGACGAACTCGTCGCGCCCGCCCTGGGCGACGAACTCCTTCGGGTGCACGCCGCCGAGCGCGTCGAGCAGCATGAACTCGGCCCGCAAGAGCCCCACGCCGTCCACGGGCAGCGCGGCGACCTCCTCGGCGCGGTCCGCGATCGCGAGGTTCACGTAAAGGCGCGTGCCGAGCGTGACCTCCGGCGCGGCGCTCGGCGGCGCGGCGGGCGCTTTGGGCATCTCGGCCCGCGGCGCCTCCCCCGCTTTGACCTGCCCGCGCGCGCCGTCGACGGTCACGAGCTCGCCGTCCCGGAGCTTCTGCGTGGCGTTCCGCGCGCCGACCACACACGGGATGCGCAACTCGCGGCTGACGATCGCGGCGTGGCAGGTCATCCCGCCGCTGTCGGTCACGAGCGCGGCCGCGCGGCGAATGGCGGGCACCCAATCGGGCGACGTCATGGGCGCGACGAGCACCTCGCCGGCCTTCAGCGTGGGCCCCTCGTCGGGCGAGCGCAGCACGCGCACCTTTCCCGAGGCCATGCCCGGCGACGCGCCGAGCCCGGTGACGAGCACGCTCCCCGTCTCGCTCGGCGCGGCGAGCGTCGTGATTGGCCTGCTCTGCACCAGATAAAAGACGCCGCCCTCCTCGGCCCATTCCATGTCCTGGGGCGCGCCGTAATGGGCCTCGACCTCGAGCGCGAGGCGCGCGAGCGTGAGGATCTCCTCGTCGCGGAGCACGCGCGCTCCCGCCTCCTCGGCCGAGAGATCCACGCGCACCGTCGCCCCTCCCTCGGGGGCGCGGACGAGCTTGAACGCCTTGTGCCCCACGCGCGCCGCGACGAGCCTCGGGCCTCGTTTCGACACCGTGTACGTGTCCGGCTCGACCTGCCCGCCGACCACGACCTCGCCGAGGCCAAAGGCCGCCTCGAGGACGATATGGGATTCGTCCCCGGTGGCGGGGTCCACGCTGAAGATCACGCCCGAGCGGGCGGAGTCCACCATTTTTTGCACGACGACCGCGATGGCGGGCTCCTCCACGATCCCCTGCGCCTTCCGATAAGAGACCACACGCTCGCCATACGCGGAGGCCCAGCAGTCGCGCAGGCGATCGAGCAGCGCCTCTCGCCCGACGACGTGCGTGTACGTCTCGTGCATGCCGGCGAACGAGGTCGTGGCCGTATCCTCCGCGGTGGCGGACGACCGCACCGCGACCGCCGTGGCGCCGAGCTCCTCGTGCGCCGCGACGATCTCCGCCTCGATATCACCGGGGACCGCCGCCGCGCGCACGATACGTTGCATCTCGGCGCTCGCGGCGCGGAGCCCGGCCGGGTCGTCCGGCGAGGCTTTGGCGAAGAGCTCGGCGAGCTGCTCCCTCACGCCGGCGGCTTCCATGGCCGCGCGAAAAGCGTCTGCGGTGACGACGAAGCCGGGGGGCACGGTCAGGCCCGCGTGGACGAGCTCGCCGAGGTTGGCCCCTTTTCCACCGGCGGACGGGATGTCCGCGCGGGACAAGTCCTCGAACCAGACGACGTGCGCGACCATGAGCGCCTCCTGCCTGCCCGCGGCAAGATCCGGACCCCGGCCCTGGGCTCCCGCGCGAGCGCATGCTCGATTTCGCTTGCTTTGCGTCGTCGGGGTTCTCTACCGTACGCGCTCGTACGAACCGGAGGCACCATGCTCGCAGGACCGACTGTACCGCTCCCCGTGATGTGCCGGGCCGTCGCCCGCACCTGCAATACGCTCACGGTCGCGTCGATCGTGGATATCGATCGTTCCGCCGAGGACCGCGAGTTCTTCGCGGCGGAGGCGGCGAAGCTCTTGCCGTTGCGGCACGCGCTCCTGGCGAAGCTGCGTGAGATCGAGGATCACGAGCTTGGCCCTGGGGACCAGAACCAATCGGCCGTGGTGCTCGGTGATCAGGTCCTCGACCGCGGCGTACGCGCTGGCAATACGCGGACGAAGCTCGGGCTGAAGGGCAAGAGTGGCCTCGGCGCGGAGCACGCGTTCGGCAATCGCGTCGACGACCTGACGGACGCGCCGCACCGCAACGAGCCCGCCCTCGTGCGCGAGGCCATCACGAAGATCGGCGACCTGCCCGATTACGACGACAAGGCGAAGGTGCAGAACGACCTGCTCGCCCGGGTGGAGCTGCAAGAGGGGCTCCTGAAGGCGCGGGACCAGGGGGACGCGGCGCTGTCGAAGCTCGAGAGCGAAGCCGTGAAGCTCGTGGTGGAGGCGGCCGACAAGCTGGTGCAGGCGAAGGCGGCGCTCGACGGTCGATTCCCGCGGCAGCGGGGGTACGTGGCGTCCTTTTTCCTGGACGTGTCGCGCAAGCGGCGGAGCCGGCGCGATGACGACGACGGCGAAGGGAGCGGAGGCGGGTCGGAGGGCTGACGGCGCAAACGCGCAGGGCGCAAGGTGGCGCCGGGGGGGCGGCGGCGCAGGTGTGCCGGGCGCAAGGTGGCGCCGGTCGTCAGGCGGCGGGTCGCGCTCGGGCGCGAGGTGGCGCCGGGAGGGCGGCGGCGCAGGTGTGCAGGGAGCGAGGGGGCGCCGGGAGGCCGGCGGCGGGTTGCGCTCGGGTGCGAGGGGGCGCCGGGCGGGCGGCGGCGGGTTGCGACGGGGTACGAGGGGGCGCCGGGCGGGCGGGGGCGGGTTGCGCTCGTGTCTCCGGCGCCTTTCTTGGACCTGCGCTGCGCGGCGCCATGATAGAACCCGCGCCAGCCGCGCAGGGTTTCTCATGTTCAAGCGCCTTTACATCCACAACTTTCGATGTTTGCAGAACCTCGAGGTGCCCATCGGCGACAAGCCCTCGGTCCTCCTCATCGGGAAGAATGGAACGGGCAAATCGACGATCAGCCACGCCCTCGCGCTGCTGGCCGACCTGGCTCGGGGGACCAACCGCGTCGGGCAGCTCGTCAAGCCGGGGGATTTTGCGCATGGGAGGACGGACGAGCTCATGCGCTTCGAGGTGGATGTCGAGCTCTCCGGCCGCATTCACCAGTATCGACTGACCCTGGAGTTACCGCCCGGGTTCAAGGAGCTCCGGGTGCAGTCCGAAGAGCTGCTCGTGGCCGGGCAGCCCATCTTCACCCGGGAGCACGCCCAGGTCACCCTGCACAAGGCCTCACGCGCGGCGGCGTTCCTGGTCGACTGGCACCTGATCGCATTGCCCATCATCCAGGAGCAGTCCGAGAGCGATCCGCTCTTCCTCTTCAAGCGATGGCTCGCGCATTCGGTGATCGTGGCGCCGATCCCGAGCCTGATCACGGAAGAGTCCTCGGGGGAGGCGCTCTGGCCGGAGCGCGACGCCCGGAACCTCGGGGCGTGGTTCGCCGGGCTCATCAGCCATTCCCCCCGCGTCTACACGACCATCGATGGTTATCTCAAGGCTCTGTGGGCCGATTTCTGGGACATCCAGAACCCCCTCCTCGGGGCGGAGACGCGGAGCTTGAAGGTCCAGTTCCGCGACGGGCAGCGGAGCCTGTCTCTGCCGTTCGGGGCGCTGTCGGACGGCGAGAAGTGCTTCTTCCTGTGCGCGCTCGTCCTGGCGGCGAACGAGGCCTACGGCCCGATCTTTTGCTTCTGGGACGAGCCGGACAGCCACCTCGCGATCGACGAGGTGGGGCACTTCGTCATGGCGCTTCGGCGCTCCTTCGAGTCCGGCGGGCAGGTGCTGATGACCTCCCACAACCCGGAGACCATCCGCCGCTTCTCGGATGAAAACACGCTCCTCTTGTCGCGGCGAAATCACCTGGAGCCGACGCGCATCAGGTCGCTCGAAGAGATCGGCGTGGAGGGGGATCTCATCGAGGCGCTCCTGCGGGGTGACGTCGAGGCATGAGCGTCAACAAGCACAAGCCGCACTGGCTGATCCTCCCCGAGGACGACGCCAATCGGCAGCTCGCCACCGGCTTCGAGCTTTCGTTCCCGAACAAGAACATCCAGGTCCTTCCGCCCGCGAGAGGATGGGGCCACGCGCGGGACAGCTTCGAGCGGGAGCACAACCGCGAAATGCAGAAGTACCCCGAGCGCTTGATGGTCTTGCTCGTGGACTTCGACAACCAGGCGGATCGGCGGGCAGCGGTCACGTCGGAGGTGCTGGATTCCCTTCGCGACCGGGTCTTCGTCCTCGGCTCCTATGTCCATCCGGAGGAGCTGAAAAGAGCGCTCGGGATGAGCTACGAGAAGATCGGCAAGGCCCTGGCCCGGGAGTGCGTGGAGGAAAAAGGCGAGACCTGGGAGCACCCGCTGCTCCGGCACAACCTCCGGGACCTCCTGCGCATCCGCAAGCGCATTTCGGCTGGCTGAGGCTACCTCGTCTTCGATGTTGGCTTCCGCCGCGGCTGCGGCCCTGTCCCCGTCCCCCGCGCTCGCTCCACGTTTGGCAGAATATAACTCGTGTGCGAACATCGCCGCCATGGTCTCCATGCGCCACGAGTGCCTCGTGGATCTCTTCAAGAATCGCCCTTCGCTCGCGGCGGAGATGCTCGCCGAAGTGCTCCGCGTCGCGCTCCCGTCGTACAGCGAGGCCCGTGTGGTCTCGGTTGATCTGACGGAGACACAACCCGCCGAGTACCGAGCGGACATCGTCGTTCTCCTCCTCGACCATGCGAAGCCGGTTCGCGTGATCATCGTCGAGGTCCAGCTCCAGAAGGACGAGGACAAACGTTACACGTGGCCCGCCTACCTGACGGTCTCGCGTGACCAGCACCGCTGCCCAGCGGATCTGCTCGTCGTCGCCCCCGACCCCGTCGTGGCGTCGTGGTGCGCGGCGCCGATCGAGCTCGGCGTGCCCGGCTTCGTCTTGCGCCCGCCCGTCCTGCGCCGCGACGCGATCCCTGTCGTGACGGATCCGGCCGAAGCGGCCCGCCGGCCCGAGCTCGCGGTGCTCTCCGCGATGGCGTACGGGGCAACCGAGGATGGGGCGACCATCGCCGGCGCGGTGCTGCCCGCGATCCAGGCGCTCGATGACGAACGGGCCAGACTTTATTATGATCTCGTGTACAATTCCCTCAACGAGGCGGCCCGCCGGGCGCTGGAGGCGATGATGAAGGGCTACGAGTACCAGAGCGATTTCGCGAAGAAGTACTACGGCCAGGGGCGCGTGGACGAGGCGGCGCGCGCCGTGCTGACCGCGCTCCGCGTGCGCGGCATCGTCGTGCCGGACGCCACGCGCGAGCGCATCCTCGCCGAGAAGTCGCCGGAGTGCCTGGAGCGCTGGCATGAGCGAGCCATCGTCGCCGCGTCGCTCGCCGAGGTGCTCGGCGAACCGAGCTGATACCCCGGCCCCCGCCTACCTCGTCTTCGACGTCCGCTTCCTCCGCGGCTGCGGAACCGGCCCTGTCCCCCGCGCCCTCCGCTCGCTGCCCGGCGGCACCACGAACCCCGCCGCTTCCAGCTCCCGCAACGTCAAAGCCCGCGCGTCCGCCGGCGCCAAGAGCGCCGCGCGGAGCAGGATCCCCTCGAGCTCGGCGTCATTGCCCGGGAAATCGTGGTCCACCAGCGCGGCCAGCGCGCGCGGCTCGATCCCCAGCGGCGCTTGCCGCAGCCGTTTTCCAATACGCGTCAGCGCCTCCAGCACGAGGAGCGAGAGATCCTCCCCGCGCGACGCGAGCGCCGGCAGCGCCACCGAGCGATCGCCGAGCCGGTCCGCCAGGGCCTCCGTGAGCTTGCCGCTCGCCGCCAGCGAGTCCACCGTGCCCGGAAGCGCCACCACGAGCCCCACGTCCGATGGCAGGCCCGACGCGATCCGCATCTGCACGAGCTCCGGCAAGACGTGCGCGTCGAGCAAGACGAGCGTCCCACCCGCCGCCTGCACCAGCGGCGACGCCGCGCGGTCTTGCCACTTCGCCACGTCGTGCTCCGCCGGGTCCACCCCGTCCACGATCACCATCACCCCCCGCCGCCGCGACGACGCGAGGTGCACGAGCGCCGCCCACGCCACCACGTCGATGCCCGGCGAGGTCGAGAGCGTGACCGGCACGTCCAGCGCCGCGAGCTGCTCCAGCCGCTGCACCGCCGCCTGCGCCGCAGGGCTGTAGATCGCCACCCGCGCCTTGCGCTCGAGCCCCCGCGCGATCGCCTCGAACTGCCCCTCCACCCGGCCGAGCTCCGTCGACACCCGCGCGCGCTCCTCCTCGACGCGGTCCCGCTCCCCACGCGCCACGAGCTCACGCTCCCGCGAGCGCGAGAGCATCGACGAGACCCCGAGCACCGCCGCAAGACGATCCGAGAGCTGCCGCAGCGCCCGCACGTCCGCGAGCGTCGACGGCGCCACGCGCGCCCCCGCAGGCACCGTCAGCGCCCCGATCGGGCCGTCTGCGTCGCGCACCACGCTCACCGCCGAGAGGTGGTTGTCCTCCATCCACGCGATGAGCGGTCGCACCTCGGGCTTGCGCACCGAGACCGCGTGCATGACCTCGATGCGCAAGATCCGCTCGGGCTCCGCGTCCGCGAGCGCCACGAGCCGCGGCGGCATCTCGGCCTTCTTCGTGTGCATGAAGCCCGCGCGATCCACGCTCACCTGCTCGGCCGGGAAGAAGCGGTAAAGAAGCGGCGGCTCGCCGCCCTGGCCAAGCGCGCCGCGTAACTCGAAGAGCGCCGCGCGGAGCGCCTCCTCCGGGTCGGGCGTCATCGCCGCGCGGGTCGCCGCCTCGAGCGCCGGCAAGAGACGCCCGCTGCCCGGACCCATGCGGTGCGCGATCCGCCGCGCCACGAGCGCCGCGATCGCGCTCGCCACCGCCGCCCCGAACGCCACCGGGCCCGCCAGGCCCGGCCGCACGTGCGCCACGTAGACCACGCCGAGCGCGATCGGCGCGACGAGCGCCGTCGTGGCCAGCGTGAGCCGGAGGGCCGAGAGCACCGTTTCGGGCTCGCGGCTCGCCGCCGCGAACGTCGCCCCGAGCGACGCCAGCACCACCACGATCGGCAAGATCCGCTCGGGCGGGAGCACCCGCGCCGCCGCCGCCAGGAGCCCCACGGCGAGCGCGATCGAGCCGAGCCAGAGCGCCGCCTGCGCCCGCTCCGCCACGCCGATCTCCGCCCGCCGCGCCGCCGCGAGCCGCGCGGCCGCGAAGAGCTGCACGCCGATCGAGCCGATCGACGCCGCGACGGTCGCGTAATCGAGGAGCAGCGGATCGAGCCCCTCGGTGCGCTCGGGGAAAAGCGCGGCGGCGCCGGGCAAGGTCGCCGCGACCACCCAGAAGAGCGCGGCAAACGCGGCGGCGTCGAGCCTACGCGCCGAGGGGCTCGGCTCGGCCAGGCCCCCGAGCGGCTTGATCCGCGCGAGGGCCCAGAGCGAGCCGAGCGCCGCGAGCGCCGCGCCGAGGTTCTCGCCCGCCACGAAGCCCGGCGTGCCCGCCCCGCACCACGAGGCGGCGAAGAGGGAAGCGCCGGCGATGGTGAGCCGCGTGGCCGAACGCGCGCCCGGGTCGAGGGTGTCGTCGCCGCGCCGGTCCTCCGCGGTGAGCCTCCAGCCGACCACACACGCGAGCGGCAGGAGCAGCGCGACCCAGGCGCCGCCGTGCCCGCCCGTCGCCCAGAGCCCCGCGACCGCGGCATACGCCACGGCGAGGGCCGCGATCCAGAACGAGCGGGTGTGCCAGGGCATCCGCCGGCAGCGTAGCGGAAGGGGCGCGGGTGGGCCAAAGGCCGGCGAGGCGACGGGCGCGGCCGTTCACTTCAGGTTGAGCCGTATCGAGAAGGGCCCCGCGGGGCTGTCTGCGTTGGTGTCGACGACGAGGATGGTGGGCGTCACCCCGCCGGGGACGAAGAGGACCTCGTTGCCCTTGTCCGGCGCGTCGACGCACCCGTCCTGCGCGAGCTGGGTCAGCTTGTTTTCGCAGGTGGTGCGCGCGTAGAGCACGGCGTCGAAGGTGGCCTGGAGCCGCACCTCGACCTCCTTGGCGAGCGGCGCCTTGATCGAATAGATGGTCTGTCGCCCGAGCCCGGCGCATTCACTCGTGGTGCACTTCCCGCACATCGCGTGGTTGTCCATCCCGGGCTCGTTCGCGCCGAGCAAGGTGGCGAAGCTGCCGACCCCCGTGCCGAGCACGATGGGCACGGGGCCCGCGCAGCTCGCGCCCGGGGAGAAGCTCACGGTCAGGTGGTACGCGCCCCGATCCTCGGGCGCGACGCCGTCCACGAAGAGGTAGATGCGCTCGCCCGCCGTCACCGGGAAGGAGATGAGCTCGCCGCCGAGGGTGCCAGGGACCTGGTCGTGGCAGAGCACGATGCCATCCGGGTTCGAGCAGCTCGTCCGGCGCGCGTAGAGCACGCTGTCGAAGCTCGTCGCCGCGGCCGGCAGGCTCGCCGTGAGAAAGCCGGGCCCCGGGGCGTCGAAGACGTAGACGTGCTCCGGGCCGCTCGACGTGGTGCAGCCCGTGAACGGGCCGCCCTCGATCGTGCCGCTCTCGGGGGTCTCGGCGTCGAACTCCAGCGCGCCGAACCCCGCAAAGACGAGCGGGATGGCGTCGTCGCAGCCGAGCCCCCGCGGAGGCGGAACGTCGGGGCCCGCGTCCACGTCGCCGCCGCTGCCTCCGCCGCTACCTCCGTCGCCCGCGTCTCCGCCGCCGCCGCCCGCGCCGGTCGTGACGTCGATGTCCTGGATGCCGACCACGAGCCCACAAGCGGAGAGGCTCGCGCTCGTGGCCACGAGCGCCCCGAGCGCCCCGACGACACGGAGACAGCCTGGCCATGCCGTGCTTCTCATCAGAACGCTCCCCGCACGAGGCCGCCGACGCCCGAAGGCCCCGCGACCGGCAGGATCTCGATCCGCCCGACCGCGGGCCGCTCGTCCCAGGCGCTCGTGAACCACACGAACGCCCCCGCGGCGAGCGCGGCGCCTCCCAGGACGAACCCCGCCGTCGACGCCGCGGCGAACCGCGACGCCTCGGCCCCCTTGTCCGCGACGGCCTGCGTGCAGCCCGAAAAACCCGAGGGCGAACGGCACTGCGTGGGCGCCATGGCCTCGGCCTCGGCCCAGGTCCGGAAGGCCATCGCGCCACACGCGCCGCCGACCACGAGCCCCGCGAGGGCCACGCCCCCGAGCGCCAGGGACAGGGCAGGCGGAGGGCCGAGGGTGGATCGTCCGTCGCGCCCACGTACCACGTCGCGCGGCGCGGGCGCCCACGCCGAGGACGCAGGGATGGCCACGGTGACCGTCTCGCGGGCCTTCGACACGTGCACCGTGCCCTCCCACGCCCGGTGGTCCGACGTGCTCGCGCGGATCGTGTGCGCGCCGAGGTCCACGGGCATCGGCGTACCCCAGAGCGCCTCGCCGACCGGCACGCCGTCACGCGTGATCAGGAGGTCCTCCCGGTCCGAGGCCGACGCGGGCGCCACCACGACGAGCCTCGGCAACTCGGCTTCGAGGGCCCTCGCGCGGGCCCGCGCCTCGGTCTGGCGGGCCCGGTTCTGCCCGCTCGCCTCGTCGGCCTGCGCGACCGCCACGTAGAGGGCCCACGCGCTCGCGGGGCGCCCCGTGTCCTCGTAACACCTGGCGAGCTCGAGCTTCGTCCCGTTTGCAGGATCCAGCCGATTGCTCTCCTCGTACAACCGGCAAGCCCGCGCGGTTTCGCCCTTTTGGGCGAGCAGGTAGGCGTCCTGATAGAGCTTCTCCGCGGTCGCGCGGACGTCGGGCGGCCGCTCGGCCCTCGCGTCGCCCGCGAGCGAGGCGGCGAGCGCGGCGCCGAGCAGGAGGGGAGGCGCGCGGAGCACGAGCCCGCGCCGCCCGCCGAGAGGGCGCCCTACATCGAGGATCACGCGGGTCGATAGGACCATTGAGGAGGGTCAATAACGCGGAGGAGGTTTTGGTGTCGCAGAAACCCTTGGCGAAAGCACCCGCGTCGTGGCCGCGGGGCGCGTCGATGGTGTTGATCGGGGAGCGACCTCGGCGGACGCGGACGCGGTCGCGAGTTTGGGCGGCTCTTTCGGGGGTTCGTCCGGGGCAGGCACGCCCGCGACGTTCCCGGCCGGGGGAGGGGGCGTCCAGGGCGACGCGGTGGGGACGGGCGACGCCGCTGCATTGGCTCCGGGCGCGAGCCTGTAAAGGATCCCCCCGAGCGGCATGCAGAGCGCGAGCAGGAGCGCGCCCGCGGCGAAATTGCGCGCCGCATTGCGCCGGGGAATGGCCGTGGTTGTCTCGGTCGCGTCGCGCGGGGGCGGCGGGGGCATCGCGCTCCCGGTCCGCAACGTCGTCTCGATCCCCGCGCGGGTCCACGGCGGGGGCGTGACGGCGAGGTCGAGATCGAGATCGGCCCCCTGCATACGAGCCTCCGCCTCGGTGCGCGCGAAGGCTTGCCCCGGATCGGTCGTGGCCCCGGGGTCGACGCCGAGCGAGGTGGCGGTCGACATCGCGGCCGTTCGCGCGGCCGTCGCTTGAATGCGCTCGATCCGAGCGACCGTCTCCGCCACCGCTCCGGGCGCGGAGACCGCGAGCGGCGCGAGGTCCCGCGCGAGCGCGACCACGTCCTGGTACCGCTCGTCGCGGTCTTTTTGCAGGCAACGCAGGATCACCGCGTCGAGGGCGGGCGGCAGGTCTCTTCGCAGCGCCGAGGGTGGGGTCGGGTTCTTGTTGGCGAGCTGCGCCAGGATTTGCAGCACGTTGTTGCCCCGGAAAGGGCACTCCCCCGTGACGAGCTGGAAGAGGATGATCCCCATCGCCCAGATGTCGGAGCGCGCGTCGACGTCGCGCGCGGCGTTGACCTGCTCGGGCGACATGTAGAGGGGCGAGCCCACGATCGCGCCGGTGCTCGTCCTCGTGGGGCCCTCCTCGTGGAGGAGCTTGGACACCCCGAAATCGAGCACCTTCACGCAGGGAGAGCCGTCGCTCGCCTCCGTCAGGAAGAGGTTCTCGGGCTTGAGGTCGCGGTGCACGATGCCGCGCGCGTGCGCCTCGGCGAGCGCCTCGCACGCGTGCAGCGCATGGGTCGCCGCCTCCTCGACGGGCAGCGGGCCGTACCGGGAGAGCCGCGCCATGAGGGTATGCCCCTCGAGGTATTCCATGACCATGAAGGGCGCGTCGTTCGGCAGGCGCCCGACGTCGTAGACGCGCGCGACGTGCGCGCTGCGGAGCTCGGAGAGGGTCCGCGCCTCGCGCAGGAAGCGCTCGACGCAGAGGGGCGAGGCGACCACGTGGGACAACATCACCTTGATCGCGCGGCGCGTGCGCAGCTCGAGGTGCGTGGCCGCCACGACGACGCCCATTCCGCCGGAGCCGAGGAGGCGATCGACGCGGTATTTGTCCGCGATCACGTCCCCGATTGCGATCGGCATGCTCATGGCGCGCCCCCTCGCGTCGACCCACCGCCCTGGGCCGATTTCGCCCCGTCCGGCCCCTCCGTCGACGCAAAACCCGAGGGCCAGTATGGCACGAACTCCACGATATTCAAAAACGTGCTTCCCCGGATCCGCCCGGCTTTCGCGCCGGACGGGCGCGCCAGGGCGACCGGGACGTTTTTCCTTCGAATCGTGCCGTCGTGGACGCGAAAATGCCCCGGGCGCGGGCCTCAGCGCCGGGGCGAGCCGCGCCCGGCGGCCACGAGCGCGTCCCGGAGCGAGCGCATCATCGCGACGCCCGCGATCTCCGCGCCGCTCCGTACGAGCTCGGTCGCCATCGCCGGCCGCACGCCCGTCACCGTCGCCCGCGCGCCGAGGAGCCGCACCGCGCTGATCAAGCGCAGGAGCTGCGAGAGCCCGGCGCCGTCCGCGGCGGTCGCGCCCGTCAAATCGAACACCACCACCCGCGCGCCCCGCGCCGCCACTCCGGCGAGCAGCCTCCGCTCGAGCTCCGCGCAACGCGCCTCGGTCAAGGCCGCGACGATCGGCACCGCGACCACCCCGTCGGCCACGTCGAGCAGCGGCGCCGACAGCTCCAGGATCTCGCGCCGCTGCGCCTCGATCAGCGCCTCGCGCTCCCGCCGCTCCGTCACGTCGACCTGGTGCACGACGACCGCGTGTTTCCCGGTCGCCGGATCACTCGTCCGCCGCGCCTCCACGGCGTGCCACCGCGGCCCCTCGCTCGTCCGCGCCGCGAGCTCCTCGTCGAAGACCTCGTTCGTCTCCGCCACCTCGAGGATCCGCGCCGCCGCGCTCGTGTCGTCGAACCAGTCCGCGGGCGCGCTCGACTCGCCGAACGCGCGCAGCGCCGCCGGGTTCATCACGAGCACCGCGCCTGCCGTGTCGAGGAGCGCGACCATCGCCGAGACGTGCCGCATGGCCTCGTGGCTTCGTAACATCCGCGGGTCCTGCGGCTCGGTCCGCACGTGGCCCTCGATGAGCAGGGCCAGCCGGCCGTCGTCGAGGTCCATGCCCGACATGACGCAGGTGAGGTGCAGGGGCTCTCCTCGTGGATAAAACGTGAAGCCGTGCTCGACGTGCGCGCTCCGGTCCTCGCCGAGGGCGCGGAGGAACCCCTCGTTGCGGGTGCGGGTCGCCGGGGACATGTCCGAGTAGTCGCGCGAGAGGAACTCCTCGAGGCTCGGCGACCGCCAGAGCTCGAGCGCCGCGCGGTTGCCCCAGGCCATGCGGCCCCGCTCCACGTCGAAGACCCACACCGGGAAGCTGAGCCGCTCCACGCCACGCAGGCGATCCGTGAGGGATGTCGAGGACATAGATCCTGGTCGTATACCTCTGATCGGCCGCCCGGCCTACGGGGTCTGCGCCGAGATCCAGTCCCGCACACAGGCGAGCTCCTCGGCCGTCAGCGTCGGCTTTCCGATCGGCATCGGCGATCCGCAGCTCGGCAAGGGCAAGAGCTTCTCGTAGAGCAAGCTCGACTCCGGCACCACCGGGTCGACGAGGATGCCCGGACAGTCGCGCCCCATCTTGTCGACGAGCCGCTCGACGACGCCCTCCGCGACCAGATCGAGCCCCGCCGCCGGCTCCGCGCCTTCGTGACAGATCGAGCCGCCGCAGCGCTGCGGGAAGAGCTCCGTCACGACGTCCGGGCAGGTGAACCCGCCGCCGTCGAGGAAGCGGTCCGGGTCTTCCAGCCGGCCGGGGCAGCCGGAGGCGAGGAGCGTGATCACGAGCAGCACGAGCGCGGAGCCGAGCGCGCGCCTTCGGGCACGGACGTCACGGGGCATAGTCGATCCCAAGCTTCACGCTGACGAATTGATCGAGCGCCCCGCCGGCCACGTAGGCGTCGCCGGGCACAGGCACGAACGTCGAGAAGAAGCGCGTGTAGGCGACCGAGAGCGAGACCTCCGCCCCCTTCGTGACGGCGAGCGCGAGGCCGAGGCTCGTGTCGATCCCCCCGATCGTCGCGTCGCGGAACCGCTCGTAGAGCGCGCCGCCGGAGACGGGCTCCAGGTACTCGAACGCGCCCAGGAGCGTCACCGGCCCCTTCAGCCGCAGGCGCCCGTCGACGCCCACGCGCAGCATCCGGTAGCCCACGGTCGGGATCTCCGCCGCGAGGGGCCCGGTCTCCTGGAACGAAAAGTCGAGCCAGCCGTACCCGACGACCGGCGCGACCACCGCCGCGTGCTCGCCGCGCCCGAGCCGGATCGGCACCCGCAGCCCGACGCTCCCACGATCCCAGCTCGTCCGGATGTCGGCGCCCGCCGTCACGGAGGACGAGAGGTACGGCGCGAACGTGTACTCGCCCGTGATCCCCACGTCTTCGAGCACGGACACGCGCGTCCACTGCAGGGGCCTGAGCTCGCCGCCGAGGCGGAGCAGCGGCACGCCGGCGACGTCGTAGGGCCTGAGGTTCGTGGCGACCTTCAGCGGGTCGGAGTAGGCGAAGGAGCGCCCCGCGACCTCGACCCCGAAGCGCAACGTGCCCCCGACCGGCGAGGCGGGATCGGCGGCGGCTGCGGAGGCGCTGGCCGCGGCGACCGCGGCTGCGGTCGCGAGCGCCACGGCGACGCGGTGTTTTCCCCGGGAGGGCACGGGCCGCAGGGTAGCGATCTCTCCTTCTTCGTCGAGGCGAAGCACGCGATCGGCATCAGGAAAATATCGACGCGAAGCCCACCTTCTTCTACTCTCCGGAGGCCGCGGCCAAGCCCCCGCGGATCCTTCGCCCATGACCTACGCTGCGCGCTTGCCATGGCTCCTCGGTGGCGCCCTCGCCCTCGGCGGGGCGGCGTCGCTCGCGGCCTGCTCGGGCCACATCGGCGACCCGCCGGGCGAGCACACCGCGGAGGCGCCCGCCTTCCAGTGCATCGGCACGATCCCGGGCAAATCGCCCATCCGGCGCATGACCCGGTTCGAGTACAACAACACCGTCCGCGACCTCGTCGGCGACGACACCCAGCCCGCTTCGAGCTTCGTGCCCGAAGAGGAGGCCATGGGCTTCGACAACCAGGCCACGGCCCTCGGCGTCACGCAGATCCTCGCCGAGCAGTACATGGTCGCGGCCGAACAGATCGCCGCCCGCGCCGTGCAAGACCTCGGCGCCCTGGTGCCCTGTGACCCCGGGACGATGGGGGACCAGGCGTGCGCCACCACGTTCATCCAGACCTTCGGCCGCCGCGCCTACCGCAGGCCCCTCACCGACGACGAGGTCACGCGCCTTCAGGGCGTGTTCTCGTGGGGGCTCGGCGAGGGCGGGTTCGTGAAGGGGATCGAGCTCGTCCTCCAGGTGTTGCTCCAGTCGCCGCACTTCCTCTACCGCGTCGAGTTCGGAATGCCCGACCCTGTCGAGGCCGACGTCGTGCCCCTCACGCACCACGAGGTCGCCTCGCGCCTCTCGTACATGCTCTGGGGCACGATGCCGGACGAGGCCCTCTTCGCCGCCGCGGACGAGGGGCGCCTCGGCACGAAGGAGGAGGTCGAGGCGGAGGCGCGCCGCATGCTTGACGATCCGCGGGCGCGCGAGGCCGTGGCGAATTTCAATGCCCAGTGGCTCGGCCTCAATCACATCGACAACATCAAGAAGGACGCCTCCGCGTACCCCAAGTACTACGAGGGCCTGCGCCCGCTCTGGCGGGCCGAGACCTTGGCCTTCCTCGAGGACGTCATCTTCGAGGGCGAGGGCGACATCGGCAGCGTCTTCACCGCCAGCTACTCGATGCTGAACGCGGAGCTCGCCTCGTTTTACGGCGTCGAGGATGCCCCGGCGACGCAGAGCTTCGAGCGCGTGGAGCTCGATCCCACGAGGGCCTCGGGCATCCTCACGCACGCGAGCGTGCTCGCCGCCACGGGCAAGCCGAACCAGACCTCGCCCGTGCACCGCGGCAAGTTCGTCCGCGAGCGCCTGCTCTGCCAGATCCTGCCGCCGCCGCCGAACAACGCCGCCTTCAACGCGCCCGAGGTCCGGCCCGACGCCACGACGCGCGAGCGCTTCGCCGAGCACTCGGAGAACGACGCCTGCGCGGGTTGCCACGTCAAGATGGACCCCGTCGGCTTCGGCTTCGAGCACTACGACGGCATCGGCCTCTACCGCGACACCGACCAGGGCTTGCCCGTCGACGACTCGGGCGAGCTCGTCGACACCCGCAACATCGACGGGCCCTTCCACGGGGTCGTCGAGCTCGGGCAGCGCCTCGCGCAGAGCGAGGAGGCCCGCCAGTGTGTCGCCACCCAGTGGTTCCGCTTCGCCTACGGCCGCGTCGAAGGCGAGGACGATCGTTGCTCGATGAACGAGCTCCAGAAGGCCTTCGAGGCGAGCGGCTTCAACGTGAAGGAGCTGCTCGTCGCCCTCACCCAGACCGACGCGTTCCGGTACCGCCGGGCCGTCGTGACGCAGGCGCCATGAAAAAGCTCACCCTGAGCCGTCGCACGCTCCTCCGCGGCCTCGGCGGCGTGGCCGTCGGCCTGCCGTTCCTCGGGGCCATGGCCGATTCGGCCCGCGGGGCCGCCTTCCCGAAGCGTTTTGTCGTGTTTTTTACGGGCCTCGGCACGGTCAAACCCGCGTGGACCCCCACGGGCAGCGGGACCGACTTCAGCTTCGGCCCCATCCTCGCGCCGCTCGAGCCCTTCAAGAAGAAGGCGATCCTGCTCGAAGGCGTCGACTACGAGTCGGCCTACCACGGCCCCGGCGACCCGCACCAGCAGGGCATCGGCCACGCGCTGACGGGCACCGAGCTCCAGGAGGGCTCGCTCTTTCCGTACGCCTGCAACCCGGGCAAGATGGTCGGCTGGGGCGGGGGCATCTCGCTCGATCAGTTCCTCGCGGACCAGATCGGCCAGACCACACGTTTCCCCTCGCTCGAGTTCGGCGTGCAGGTCCAGTACGCCAACGTCTCGGCCCGCATCTCCTACCGCGGCCCCGGGCAACCCGTGCCGCCCGAGGACGACCCGTACGAGGCCTACAAGCGTATCTTCTCGGACCTCGGCACCGATCCCGAGGCCCTCGCCAAGCTCCGGGCGCAGAGGAGGACCGTGCTCGACGCCGTGACCGGCGACTACCAGCGCCTCTCGACGCGGCTCGGCGCGAGCGACCGCATGAAGGTCGACGCGCACCTCGAGGCCGTTCGCGAGATCGAGAAGCGCCTCGACGCGCCCGGGGTCATCGGCGGCGCCTGCAACCCGCCCGTCCTCGGCGCCCCCGTCGAGCCCCTGGAGAACGACAACTACCCGGCCATCGCCAAGGTCCAGCTCGACCTGCTCGCGATGTCGCTCATCTGCGACCTCACGCGCGTGGCGAGCATCCAGTGGACCACGGTGCAGACGGGCAAGGTCTTCACGTGGCTCGGCCAGGACGAGCCGCACCACACGCTCTCGCATTCGAGCGACGGGGACACGAAGCGCCAGCAGATGCTCATCGACATCGGCCACTGGCATGCCCAGCAGCTCGCGTACCTCTGCGCGAAGCTCGACAGCGTGCCCGAGGGCGACGGCACGGTCCTCGACAACACCGTCATCCTCTGGTGCACCGACATCGCCCAGGGCAACACCCACGCGCGCCGCGACGTCCCGCTCCTGCTCGTCGGCGGCGCGGGCGGCGCGCTGAACACAGGCCGATGGCGCAAGTTCGAAGGCGCCTACCACAACGATCTCTTGATCACCCTCGCCCACGCGATGGGCGTGCCCGTCGCGACGTTCGGCAACCCTGCCTATTGTAATGGCCCATTACCGGGTCTGCTCGTCTGAAGGATGCGCTGTTATTCCCTCTTCACCATGGCCGGCCTCGCCTGCCTCGCGGCCCTCGGCTGCAAGCGCCCCGGCGCGGCTGGCTCGACCGACGGCGGCGTCGCTGACGACGCGGCCGTCACGCCGCAGGCCACGCAAGGCCAGAACTCGGTCCCGGAGCCGCCGGCGCCCCCGGACAAGCCGCTGCTCGGCATCACCGCGTTCGTCACGACCGTCTACGCCGAGCCGCGCGACACCTCGAAGAAGCTCGGCTACCTGCGCGTCGGCGCCAAGGTCGCCCGCTCGGAGGAGCCCGTCGGCAAGGCCGGTTGTCCCGGCGGCTGGTACGAGATTCACCCGAAGGGCTTCGTGTGCGCCGGGGAAGACGCCACGACCGACCTCGAGAGCCCGATCCTGAAGGCCGCCGCGAGGCGCCCGGACCTCAAGGCGGCCCTGCCGTATCGTTATGGGTTCGTCCGGGCCGTGCTCCCGCTCTACCTCCGTGTCCCCACGGCGGAGCAGCAGTTCAAGTCCGAGTTCAAGCTCAAGGAGCACCTCGAGTGGTACCAGCAGAACGAGGCCACGATCAACAAGGTCGTCCTCGGCGCGCCGGACATCCCGATCGACGAGCGGGGCGTACCCATTCCGGGGAAACGTATCGGCGAGATGGGGCTCGGCAAGAACTCGCAGGAGCTCGCCCTCGGCCAGCTCCTCGGCGGCGAGACGGACGCGGATCCCATTCCGTTCTGGCTCGAGGGCGGCAAGCGCCTCATCCCCAACATCAGCGATTTCAAGGTCCCGGAATTCGCGATCTTCGCCGACCGGGCGCGCCGCTTCACGGGCCTCTCGCTCATCGGCTCGTTCCCCACGGGCGAGGAGGGCCTGAATCGGCGCTTCGTGATCACCACGGATCTGCGCCTCGCGCCCCACACCAAGGTCAAGCCCGACCTCGGCTCGCCCTGGCACGGGGTCGAGCTCACGGACGAGTTCTCGCTCCCGCTCGCGTTCATCCGCACGCAGGGCGCCAAGACGTACCGCATTTCCAAGGGCAAGGCCATTGCCGCGGACGACGTCGAATGGCGCAGCATCCACCCGCTCGTCGGCACGATGAAGATCGTCGAGGGCGTCAAGTATTACCGGACGAAGGACAAACGCTGGCTCAGCCAGCTCGACGTCGGCCTCGCCGTCCCGCCCGCCTCGTTCCCCGACGACGCCGAGAAGGGCAAGAAATGGATCGAGATCTCCATCACGAACCAGACCTTCGTGATGTGGGAGGGCAAGCGCCCCATTTATGCGACGCTCGTCTCCACGGGCAAGGCCGGGCTCGACGATCCGAAGAAGACCACGGCCACGGTGCGCGGCATGTTCAAGATCCGCAACAAGCACATCACGGCCACCATGGATTCCAATGAGGGATCGAGCGTCGGCGGCGCCAAGGTCTCGACCGTCGCGGCGTCGCATTCGCCCGCCGGCGGCGGCAAGTCCACGACGCCGAAGGCCGGCGGCAAAGGGAAAGGCGGCAAGGCCGATCCCAAGGCCCCGAAGGGCGGAAAACCCGCGGCGAAGTCGGCGGCCCCGAAGGGCAAGCCCGCGGCCGGGGGCGACGAGAAGATCCCGCGCAAGGGCGACGGCGAATACGGCGTCACGCGGCGCCGCGGCGAGGGTACGTTCCAGCTCCGGGACGTCCCGTACATCCAGTATTTCGAGAGCGGGTACGCATTACACGCGGCGTACTGGCACGACGTCTTCGGCACGCCGCGCAGCCACGGCTGCATCAACCTCTCCCCCGTGGACGCGCACCGCGTGTTCCTCTGGACCGACCCGCCCGTCCCCGAGGGGTGGCACGCGGTGAACGCGGGCGAGGATTTCGGGGAGGGGACGACGGTGATCATCCATGAATGAGCCAGCCGAATCCGCGCCCTACATCTTTTACGGCGACCTCAATTGCCCTTTTTGCCACGCGCAGAACGAGCGCCTGATCGAGCTCGGCGCGGAGCGCAGGGTCGAATGGCGCGGCGTCCGGCACATGCCGAACCTGCCCGTCCCCGCGAAGAACACGACCCCCGAGCGCGAGGAGCTGCAACGCGAGGTCCAATCCGTGCGGCAACGCGAGCCGGTCATGAGCATCAGCACCCCGCCGGCCCGGCCCAACACCGAGCGGGCGACGCTGCTCATCGCGGCGGCGCGCAGGCACGACCCGGCGCGCGCGGAGGGGCTGAAGACGCTCCTTTATCGCGCCCTGTGGGTGCACGCCCGTGACATCTCCGAAAAAGACGTGCTCGACGAGCTGTGCCGCGTCGCGGGTTTGCCCGAGCTCGTCGTGGGGGAGGCCGACAAACGGACCCTGGAGAGCTGGCAAAAAGAATGGGAGCAGGGGGCCTTCGACCGGCGAATCCCGGTCATCGTCTCCCCGCGCGGGGCTCGTCTGCTCGGTATGGGCGAGCGGGGCCGCCTGGAAGTGTTCTTGCGTGCTGGTATTCTGAACGCAGACGGCGCCGGACACTGCGATTGAGCCTCCCTCGCCGGGCGTCCTGAGCGCGCTTTACAGGAGCGCGGCTTTCTGGCATGGATAGGACGCCCCCCCACGTCCCTCCCGATGCTGACAGCCATGCCCACCGCCGAAGCGGCCGCGCGCGAGAAGGTGCGCGACCGCGTCCTGTTCGTCGTCATCGTGACCGTGTTCCTCGACCTCGTCGGGTTCGGGATCACGATTCCGCTGCTCCCGTTTTACGTGAAGCCGCTGGTGTCCGAGGCCTGGTCGGGCACCGTCACGGGATTGCTCATAAGCAGTTATTCATTCGCGCAGGCGCTCGCGACGCCCCACCTCGGGCGTTTGTCCGATCGGTTCGGCCGCCGGCGGGTGATCGTGCTGAGCCTCTTCGGCAATGCCCTGAGCATGGTGCTCTTCGCGGCGGCGGTGCACTTCCAGGTGCTCTGGCTCCTCTTCGTGTCGCGGCTGCTCGCGGGGGCGACGGCGGGCAACCTCGCCGCGTGTCAGGCGGCCATCGCGGACGTGACCGAAAAACACGAGCGGGCGGCGGCCATGGGGCGGCTCGGGGCGGGGATCGGGCTCGGGATGATCATGGGCCCGGTGATCGGCGGCATGACGGAGAAGATCGCGCTCTGGGCGCCGCCGATCGCGGCGGCGTTGATGGCCTTCGTCGACCTCCTCCTCGCCGCCGCGCTCATGCCGGAGACGCGGCCCGTCCGTGAGCCCGAGCGCGCGGGGGGCGCCGCCTATCGCGGCCCCACGCGGGACGAGCCGCGAAAGGAGGCGACCTTCTCGGAGATCGTCGCCGACAAACGGATCGCGGCGGTCCTCCAGATGTATTTCTACACGTTCATGGCGATGACGGTCCTGAACGTCGCGTTCCCGCTGCTCTCGCACGATCGATTCGGATGGACGGGGGTGGAGGTCGGGTACATGTTCGCGATCTTCGGCGTGTCCGCGGTCGTGATTCAGGGTTTTCTGATCAAGCGCCTCTCGGCCCGCTTCAGCGAGCTCACGCTGATCGAGGCCGCCGGCGCGCTCATGCTCGCCGGGATGCTCTGCGCTGCGTTCTCGATGCAGCCGTGGATGATGGTCCTCGCGAACGTCCTCATCGGGGTGGGGGTGGCGATCAACAACCCCTCCATTTCGTCCCTGGCGTCGCTGTATGCGCGTGAGGATCAGCGGGGCACGGTGCTCGGTTATGCGCAATCGACCGGGAGCTGGGCGCGGACGGTGTGGCCTGCCACGTGGGGCTTCATGTACAACCGCGTGGGGCCGGTCTCCCCGTTCCTCGGCGCGGCCGCCGGGGCGGCGATGTTGCTCGGCGTCGCGCTCCTGTTGCAAAGGCAGGCGGCGCCGGCTTCGGAGCGGGGGTAGGGGAGGCGGGGCATCAAAACCCGTTCAGCTCGTCCACCACCTGGAAGAGCGAACCCAGATCGTAAAAGTCCACCGCGACGAAATTCGGGATCTGCCCGCCCTCCATCTGGCATTTTTTCGCGCGCGTCGACAGCACCTCGTACGCATTCGCCGCCTCGCCTCGCTCGGGCGTCGGGATCGGGCCGATCCAGTGGTTCAGGAGGAACAGATCGTTCCCTTGGGTCCCCCGGTTCGGCGCGCAGCTCATGTCCTCCACGCTCTCGAACGAATACGGCGTGTCCCAGGCGAGGTCCCAGAAGTGGTGATACCACGCGGGCGGCGGGCCCTCGGATTCGGCGCCCACGACGAGCTGTTTTCCGTCGAGCAAGAGCTCCCGCAGCGTCGGCCACGGCGCGGCCTCCTCGTGCGTGTAGACGCGCCCCGAGAGGCCGCTCGCCTCGAACACGCCGGCCGTCTCCTCGGGCGTGATCCCGTCCTGGATGATGAGCGTCACGACCTCGTGCGGGTGCTCGTCGAGGAAGGCGCGCATTTCGGCGAGGGCGGTCGCGAGCGGGGTACTCCCGAGCTGGCAGATCGAGTGGCAGAGGTAGAGATCGTCGTTCCAGCGGTGGGTATCGATCAGCATCGCGCGGATGCCGTCCTCGAGCTGCCGTTTCATGCCGAAGTTCTGGTTCGGCGCGGCCCAGCCGAGCTCGAACGACGACATGGCGTTGTGCGTCGCGGGGAACGACACCGTGTCGAAGGGCCGGTCGCAGAGCTCTCTGCGGCCATTACATTCGGAGGGCGGCGGGGGCTCGCCGGGCCCCGGGTCCGGGTTCGCCGGATCCGCGGGACCGCAGGCCAAGAGCCCGAAGGAAGTGGTGAAAAGCAAAGCTCGAAGCAAAAAGCGCGTCCCGTGCACGCCTTCGAGCGTACACGGGATCGTCACCTTGTTTCAACGCCTGGGGGCGCTCGCTCAGCGCGCCTTCTTGAGGCCGAGATCCACCTGGAGCTGCCGGCGGATCTTTTTCACCTCGGCGTTCGAGAGGTCGCGGAGCAGCTCCGTCGCGTGGGCGCGCTCGTCCTCGGCCGCGAAGGTCAGGATGTAGAGCGGCGGCAGATCGAAGCCGATCGCGAGTCGCTCGATCGTCTGGATCGTGATGGCGGCGAGCCCGTGCTCCACGCTCGAGAGGTGGCCTTTCGACAGCCCGCTCGCGTCGGCGAGCGCGGCGAGGGACAGGTTTCGCTCGAGGCGCAGCTCACGGATACGGGCGCCCACCTGCATCGCGAACGGATCGGGAACGGATCGTCGGGGCATGGTCCTCGTCTTTCTCGGGCCAAAAAAAGGCGGCCCGACCGGCGAAATGGGCCGGTAAGTCGTAAGGTTCGTCGTAATCGTCGCCCGTGTCTCTCGACCGGATCACACGGGCCAGCTACTATGCACGTCCTCGGACGCACGGAGAACTGAAAAAGGCTCCTCGATCGGACGTAATTCGTCCTAGCCTGCCCGGCGCGCCGTGACGCGCCGTGGCAGGACGCGCCGGGCAAGATAGGACGATTTCGGTCCTACCCGCGCTTGACGCGGGCGCCGGTCTCCTCCTGGATCCGGCGGCGGATCTTGCGCACCTCGGCGTTCGACATCCCGCGGAGCAGCTCCGCCGTCTTGGCGCGCTCGTCGTCCGCGGCGAACGTGAGCAGGTAGAGCGGGGGCACGCCGAAGCCGAAGGCGAGGCGCTCGATCGTCTGGATCGTGATGGCGGCGAGCCCGTGCTCGACGCTCGAGAGGTGCCCCTTCGACAGATAACAGGCGTCGGCGAGCTTTCCGAGCGACAATCCGCGCTCCTTGCGCAGCTCGCGGATACGGGTGCCCACCTTGAGTGCAAACGGCTCGGGAACGGTTCGTCGCGGCATGATGATGTGGTTCTCGGGCGATCCGGACAAAGGATCCCCGACCGGCCCTCCTGTGCCGGGATCTCTCAGGGTTCGGGCGCCCGGCGACGCTCCCCGTCGCGCCGCGCCCAACCAACGAGTCCATCTTGCATCCATTGGACGAACTCGTCACGCGCGAATTGCAGGTGGTAGGACATTGTTCGTCATGGGTTCGCGCCTCCTTCCATGACCACGCGCGAGCGTGTATCCTCGTTCCACGTGTCGACCATGGATGCCGGCTTCGCGAGGATGGGGGCGCACTGGGCCAAGCGCGAGGGGTCGATCCTCGTCGTGCGCTGGAGCGGCGACGTCTCGCTCGACGACATGAAGGCGCTCTACGATCGCATCGACGAGATGGGGCGCGAGGTGCCCGGGGTCTATTGCCTCTTCGACAGCGCGCACTCCGTCTCCGTCGCCCGCGACGCGCGCGTCTGGGCCGTCCGCGAGGCCCAGGGCGCCAGGGCGATCCGCGGCATCGCCGTCGTCGGCGCCTCGTTCGCGGTGCGTGTCCTCGGCACGATGCTGAACCGCGCCACGGACGCGCTCCTGCGGCACGGCATTCCGCTTCGTTTCTTCGACACGCCAGAGGAAGGGCGCGACTACCTGGAATCCGAGCGGGCGAGGCACGAAGCCCCCCGCTGAATTCATGTTCTCCGCGCCCCGCGCGCGCGGCTCTGCCCGCTCCGCCGCCCCATTGACGACCGGGGGGGCTCGACCGGAGGTTTCCCGTGAGGGCGCCGTAGCGGCCTGGAGAGCATGGCTCCTCCAGGCCTCGCGTCGCGCCCCGGGAGGCCATCGTGGGGGAGCCGAGCGGCGCGCCGCCGCGCGGAGGGGATACGTCCGCGCCGAGGCCGGAGAGCACCATTCGAATCGAGTCGATCCGCGTCGACTCCGATCACGGCGCGCTGCGCGGCTGCGACGAGCCGAGCGGCTGGCGGTGGTCCGACAGGCCCTGCGCCGAGCCCGAGTGGACCCCCGAGGCCCGCGTCCCCGTGAGCCATACCCTCGGCGAAAAGGTTCGCCTCGAGGTGACCCTCGACGCCGGCGCGGCGCCGCCGGGCCCCTTCACGCTCGAAGGCGAGGGCCCGGGCGAGATCCTGTTTCGACAAACCATGCCCGTCTCTCCCGGGAGGTCCTCGGTCTCCCTCGTCTCCGAGCGTCCGCTCGCGCGCAGGATCGAGGATCTCTCGTTCGACGTGCGCTGGTCCGCGCCTCCCGCGATGGCCGTCGCGCCCGCCGTCACCTCCATTCCCATGCTCGTCACGATGGGGCCGCCGAGGTCCGAGCCCACGGCGCCCTACAAGGAGGACGGAGCCACCCCGCGGCGCGTGGCGAAGGCCGTGGAATGGGCGAAGAGAGCGAACAGCCTGGATCCACACGCCATCGTCGAGGGCTTCCTGCGCCGATTCCCGCATTACGCCCTCCTCCCGAACCCCGACGTGCCGGCGGAGTACGACCACCCGCGGTATTTCAACGACGTCGGCGGCGCCTGGCCGATGGTCGACCACGTCGCGGCCTCCGGCGAATGCCAGGCCATCGTGCGCCTCGTGCGGGGCATGCTGGCGCAGATCGGCGCGCCGGGCGAGGCGCGTATCCTCGTCGTCTGGGCCGATCCGGACGAGGGCGGCGGCGCCAAACCCCTCGTCGCCGACTGGGAGAAGAACCCCCGCGCGGGTTTGTCAAAGACGATCCATGTCGGCGGCAAGCGCCTCAGCGCCGCGCTCGTGGACGGGCCGGTCGTGGAAGGAAAAACCTATCCGCCCTCCCATACCCGCCTGCCTGACGGGCGGTCGAGCCCCGGCCTCAATCGGTACGAGGCGTGCCTCGAGTTCTCCCACGGCGGCTTGACCCGCTATTATTGTGGCGGCGTCGGCGTGCTCTCCTCCAGGCACGACATCCTCAAGGTCTTCTGGGGCCTCGTCTGGGTCGAATTCCTCCCGGACGAGGGGTTTCGGGTCGAGAAGATCGTGCAGCGCTACCGGGGCGGCGAGCCTCCCCGGAGGCAGGAGCCCGGGCGCGATCGTGTCCGCTCATTTTTCCGTCGTTTCGCGAGGCGATTTCAATGAAATGGCTCGACGACATCGAACAGGCGAAATCCGAGGGGTTCGACGATCTCGAAGGGCGGGCCGACGTGCCCGGCCAGGCCCTCGCCGAGTCGAGGCACTGGGCCCGCACCCTGTTTGCCCAGGGAATGAGCCCCTACGACGCCGGCCGCCCCGTCCGGCGCGCCGTCCACCGCGCCACGAAGGCCGCGCCGGACCTCTTGCGTCACGAATACGACGTGGACGATCTGCACCTCTCGATCGTCGAGGGCCGCTCGTTCGCGCTCGTCGTCGTGGCGCGCGCGAGCCTCGACGTCCTCGCGCTCCCCGAAGAGGAGCGCGCCCCCGCCATCGCGCGCATCGCAAAGGCGCTCTTCCACCCCGTCTGCGTCTCGGGCGGCGCGTGTTTCCGTTTCCCGGAGCGAATCGAGGAGGGGACGTTTTTCTCCACGAACCCCGAGCTCGATCCGCGGCTCCTCGGCGCCTGGCAGGATCGCCTCGACGCGGGCATCCGCGGCGGCGAGCTCGTCTTCCTCGCCTACAAGCGTTTGCCCTGGATGGCCGGCTTCGCCGATCCCTCCTCGTGGCTCCGCGAGGGAGAACGGATCGATCAAAAACCGCGATTTCGTTTTCCCTTCCGGAGCTCACGCTCGAGGCGGAAGAAACGCTGAATCGATGGGACGCGGGTCGCCGAGCGGAGGTGGCGCCCGCAAGATCTCCTCCAGGGTCGCGTCCGCCTCGCGCGCCACGCCGTCGAGCGCCTGCCCGAGCCGCGCGTGATCGGGCGCGTCGAGCGGGGGCAGCCCGAGCCGCGCCCGCACCCCGGAGACGCGGAGCGCGATCCCCTCGCCCCATTGATAACCCTCGATCCACGGGCCCCGCTCGAGCTCCGCGCGGATCCTCTTCATGCGCGCCTCGAAGGCGGCGCGCTCCTCCGGCGTCCGCTCGATCGCGCCCCAATGGTGGATCGACGCCGCGCGCTCGAGCTCGCCTTCGATCGCCGAGAACCCTTCGGCGAGGGCCGCGCGTGTCACCTCGAAGCCCGCCTTGCGCAGGAGCGCGCCGTCGAGGCACATCTCCCAGGTGACGTGCGCGAGGAGCCCCATTCGTTTCGCCTCGAGCTCGGCCTCGCGCATTCGCGCCGCGACGAGCTTCTCTCCTTCGAGGAAGACCCGGTGGTGATGGAACCAATGGTCGACCGCGACGTGGTGGCGGATCCCCGCGAGCACCTCCGGGAGCCGCCCTTCGAGCGAGGCTCCGACCTCGACGGAATCACGCGGCCGGACGCGCCTGTCCGCCATTCGCCACAGGTCCGGCAGCATCGCGCCCGCGCCGGCCGCGCGGGATCCCGTATGCGCCTCCGCGAGGTGCCTGTGCAGGAGAAAGTTCACCTCTGGAGCTTAGCACGCCCGGGTTCTTGCTCCGCCTTTCCATCTCGCCTCGCGCGTGCTAGCCCGATACGACCGCGCGCCTGCTCCGAAGGACGAGGCGCCCGGGCAGGAGACGAACCATGAACCGAATCGTGACTTCCTTGTTTGCGCTGGCCCTCGTCGGGGCTGCTTCTCTCGTCGGTTGCGGCGACGACACGAACAATACGACTGGCGGCAATAACACGCCCCCCGTCGCCCTCGACGACCTCGGCACCAGGACGGCCGAGGCATTCTGCGAGCAGGTCTACTCCTGCTGCACCATGGCCGAGATGGATACCGTGTTCGCGAACCTCATGCCCAAGCCCACGAACGAGGCCGAGTGCGTGCAGAGCTTCAAGGCCTTCTACGACATGAGCGTGCTCGCGGACCTCAAGGCGGCCGTGGCGGCTGGCCGGCTCGAATACGACGGGGCGCTGGCGGCGTCCTGCTTCGCCAAGGTGGATTGTGGCACGCTCGGCGCCGCGCCCGACCCCGAATGCGAGAACGTCTTCGCGGGCAAGGTGGCCGACGGCGGCGATTGCGCCAATGACACCGAGTGTGCGGGCGCGACCTCCGTGTGCCTGGGCGATTCCAGCATGCAGGACGGTAAATGCGGGGCGCCCGGCGCTGTCGGCGCGGCGTGCTCGTTCGACGACGAATGCGCCACGGGTTACTGCAGCTTCTCGTCCAACATGTGCGAGGAGAAGAAGGCCCTCGGCGAGGCGTGCAGCGGGGGCGGCTGCAAGGACTCGTATTGCGACTTCATGGCCAGCGTCTGCACGGCCCGCAAGGCCGACGGCGAGGCCTGCACGTTCTTCGACGAGTGCCAGAGCGGCAACTGCGACGCGATGGCGAAGACCTGCGCCCCCGAGCCCGCCCCGATCTGCGACGGGATGTGACGTCGCAACGGCGCTCCGTGTCCTTCTCCGTCGAAGACACCTCCCGGGCGAGCTGCTAGAGTAGCGCCGCCCGGGAGGGACCTGGGGAACCGGAGGAGGACATGGAAGCGGCTCGAGCGAAGATCGGCCTCGTCGGCCTCGGGGTGATGGGAGAGAACCTCGCCCTCAACATCGAGCGGCATGGTTTTCCCATCGCCGTCTACAACCGCGAACCCGAAAAGGTCGACCACCTGCTCGCCACGCGCGCGAAGGGGCTGCGTTTCTTCGGGGCGCACAGCCCCGCCGAGCTCGCGCGGCTCCTCGAACGTCCGCGCAAGATCATCCTGCTCGTGAAAGCAGGCCAGCCCGTCGATTGGACGATCGAGCAGATCCGCCCGCACCTCGAGCCCGGCGATATCATCGTCGACGGCGGCAATTCCTGGTACGAGGACACCGAGCGCCGCCAGAAGGAGCTCGCCGCGTCTGGCATTCGATTCGTCGGCTCCGGCGTCTCGGGCGGCGAGGAGGGCGCGCTCTGGGGCCCCTCGCTCATGCCCGGCGGCGAGCGTGACGCGTACGAGGAGATCCGCCCCGTCTGGGAGGCCATTGCCGCGAAGGTCGACGACGGCCCCTGCGTCACGTACATCGGCCCCGGCGGGTCGGGCCATTTCGTGAAAATGGTCCATAACGGCATCGAGTACGGCGACATGCAGCTCATCGCCGAGGCCTACGACATCCTCCACCGCGGCCTCGGCTTCTCCGCCGATCGCCTCGCCGAGGTCTTCGCGCGCTGGAACGAGGGCGTCCTCTCCTCGTTCCTCATCGAGATCACGGCCAAGATCTTCCGCGCGAAGGACGCCGAGACGGGCGCGCCGCTCGTCGATCTCATCCTCGACAAGGCGGGTCAGAAGGGCACGGGCCTCTGGACGTCGAAGGTCGCGCTCGACCTCGGCGTCGCCATTCCCACGATCGACGCCGCCATCATGGCGCGCCTCCTCTCGGGCCGGAAAAACGAGCGTATCGAGGCCGCGCGGGTCCTCGAAGGGCCGAAGGCGGGGGGCTTTCAGGGCGACGAGGCCGAGATCGTCGCGGCCGTGCACGACGCCCTGTATGCCGCCAAGATCTGCTCCTACACCCAGGGCATGGCCCTCCTCCGCGCCGCCTCGGACACGTTCCGCTGGGATCTGCCGCTCGGCGAGATCGCGGGCATCTGGAGGGGCGGGTGCATCATCCGCGCCGAGCTCCTCGGCGGCATCCGGGAGGCGTATTCGAAGCGCGCCGATCTCCCGAGCCTGCTCCTCGACGATCGTTTTCGCGAGGCGATGGCCCGATCGCAGCCCGGCTTCCGCAAGGCCGTCGCGTTCGCGCAGGGACTCGGCATTCCGTGCCTCGCGTTCTCGTCGAGCCTCGCCTATTACGACAGCCATCGCTCGGCGCGCCTGCCGCAGAACCTGACCCAGGCCCAGCGCGATTACTTCGGCGCCCACACCTACGAGCGCGTGGACAAACCGGAGCTCGGCGCCGTGCACACCGACTGGCCCTCGCTCGTCGGCTGAGTGCATTAGGGCTTTTCCCTCGGGGGCTCCGTTCGCCCCACCCGCCCGCATCTCCGCTCATCTCCGCTCGCCTGCTTTCCGGCTCCCTGGCGGCCGGCTGTTTGCCCGGGCCAGCAACGCTGCCACGCGGCTTGCATCGAATGCTGCTGGATGGGCCCGCGGCGCACACGCCGTGCGGACGTCCGAGAAGGCACGAGATGGCGGCACTCTTTCGTCCCTGGACCAATACGGCCTTCCGGATCGCGCTCCTCGGCCTCGTCGGCGGCGTGGGCGCGCTCGTCGCCGCGCCCATGATCTGGGTGCGCACGCCGAACTGGAGGCGGCAGCTCGATCAGATCGATCAGCCCGTCGAGTTCGACCACCGGCACCACGTACAGGACGACGGTATCGATTGCCTCTACTGCCATAAAGAGGCGACCGTATCCGCCACGGCCGGCATCCCCTCGACCGACCTCTGCATGGGTTGTCACAACCAGGTCTGGAACCAGAGCCCCATGCTCGAGCCCGTCCGGCGGAGCTACTTCTCCGGCATGCCCATCCCGTGGAACCGTGTCCACGACGTCCCCGACTACGTCTATTTCAATCACGCGATCCACGTGAACAAGGGCGTCGGGTGCGTCACTTGCCATGGCCGCGTCGACGAGATGGGCCGCGTCTACCAGGTCGCCGATCTGAGCATGCAGTGGTGCCTCGAATGCCACAGGCAGCCGGAGAGGTTCGTCCGGCCGCTCGACCGCATCACCGACATGACCTGGGTGTCCGCCGATCAATCTGCCCTCGGGCCGTACCTGGTACGCGAATACGGCGTTCGAAGCATCACCACCTGCACCGCCTGCCATCGATAGGAGAGCACCTTTGGGCAACGACGTACGCGCGCTCTGGGAGAAGATCCTCGCAGGCAAGACGGGCCGCGATTACTGGCGCAGCCTCGCCGAGCTCGTCTCCGAGGGGGCGCCTCCCGAGGACAGGCAAAGGGAGTTTCCCGAGGGGGTGGACGAGCGTCCGGACGAACCCTCGCGCCGCAGCTTCCTGAAGCTCCTCGGCGCGAGCATGGCGCTCGCGGGCGTCACGGGCTGCGTCAAGGACCCCGTCGAGAAGATCCTCCCGTACACCTACCGTACGCCCGAGGTCACGCCGGGTCTGTCCCGGTATTACGCGACGAGCATGACGCTCGACGGGCTCGCGACGGGCCTGCTCGTCGAGAGCCGCGAGGGGCGGCCCATCAAGATCGAGGGCAACCCCGAGCATCCGGCCAGCCTCGGCGCGGCGGGCGCGCTCGAGCAGGCGTCCATCCTCGGCCTCTACGACCCGCACCGTGCGCGGGCCATCACGCAAAATGGCGCGCTGCGCCCGTGGGAAGCGCTCGCGGCGGAGCTCGCGCGCCCGCGCGCCGATCGTGGCGCCGGGCTGCGTATCCTGATCGAGCCCACGGCCTCGCCGCTCCTCACGAGCCTGCTCGATCGGCTGCTCACGGCTTATCCGGCCGCGCGCGTCACCGTGCATTCGTCCCTGGACACGAGCGAGCCGAGCCGGGGAGGCCTGCTCGCTTTCGGTCGGCCGCTCACGCCCCAGCTCGATCTCCGGAATGCCTCCGTCATCGTCTCGCTCGATTCCGACTTCCTCGACGGGCAGGGCATGCATTTGCGGTACTCGCGCCATTTCGCGGAGCGCCGCCGCCCGGGCTGGCCGGACCCCACGATGAACCGGCTCTACGTCGTCGAGAGCTTGCCGAGCTGCACGGGCACCGTCGCGGATCACAAGCTCCGCCGGCGTTCGAGCGAGATCGGGACGTTCGCCGCGGCCCTCGCGGCCGAGATCCTCCTCGGAGGAAAGCCGCCCTCGGCCGTATCGCCCGAAATCGTCACGGCGCTACGCCCCTTCCTTGGCCGCGAGGAGCGGGCCCTCGTCGGCGCCATTGCGCGAGACCTCGTCCGCGCGGGCAGGGGCGGCCTCGTCGTCGTCGGCGACAGACAACCTTCGCACGTGCACGCCCTCGGCGCTCTCTTGAACTCCGTCCTCGGCGCCATGGGCTCCACGGTCACCATGACCGATCCCATTCTCTGGGATCCCGGGACGGCCGGGCAGGGCCTCGCCGCGCTCGTCACGGAAATGCACGCCGGCGCGGTCGACACGCTCGTCATCCTGGGTGGCAACCCCGTGTACGCCGCGCCGGGCGATCTCGATTTCAAAGCGGCGCTCGGCAAGGTCCGCCAGAGCGTCTACCTCGGCCTCTACATGGACGAGACCGGCGCGCGGACCACATGGTTCGTCCCGGGCACACATTACCTAGAATCCTGGGCCGACGGCCGCGCGGGGGACGGCACCGCGTCCGTCGTGCAGCCCCTCATTCGCCCGCTCTTCGGCGGGCGGACCGAGTCCGAGCTCCTCGCCGTGATGCTCGGCGATACGTACGCGAATGCGCACGGGCTCGTGCGGGAGCGCTGGCGGGCGCTGCTCGGCGAGGCCAATTTCGAGGCCAAGTGGGAGGCGACCTTGCAACGCGGCTTCTTGCCGGGCTCCGAGGCGCCGCCCGCCCGGGCCGATCTATCCCCGCAAGGGATCACCGCCGCCCTCGCGGCCCTCGCCGCCGCGCCGCCGCCGCTCCCCGATCGGTACGAGCTCGGGTTTTACCGGGATTACCGCGTCCACGACGGCCAGTTCGCGAACAACCCGTGGCTCCAGGAGCTCCCCGATCCCACGACGAAGATCACCTGGGACAATGCGGCGCTCATGAGCGTCCGCACGGCGAGCGAGCTCGGCGTCGCGAATGAAGACCTCGTGGAGATCACGCTGCCCTTCGTCGATCCGACGCAGGCGGTGATCACGACGAACCCGCCGCCGCACGCGACCGTCGTGTTGCCGGTCTTCGTCATGGCGGGCCACGCCGACCGGGCCATTTCCTTGCGCCTCGGGTATGGCCGGTCGGGCCTGCCCGTCGCCGAGGGTGTCGGGAAAAACGTCCAGCCGCTCCGCCGGTACGGCCGAACCTTCGTCCACGGCGCGACCGTGCGGCCCACGGGCGAGAGATACCCTCTCGCGCAGACCCAGAAACACTGGGATTTGCACGACCGGCCGATCGCCCTCTCCGCGACGCTCGACGCGTACCGCGCGCATCCGCATTTCGCCCACGAGCACAAGGGCCCCGTGCTCTCGATTTTGCCCACGGTCCATCATGAGGGCGATCAGTGGGCGATGAGCATCGACACGTCGATCTGCACGGGCTGCAGCGCGTGCGTCGTCGCTTGCCAGGCCGAGAACAACATCCCCGTCGTGGGCAAGGAGGGCGTCCTCCGCAGCCGCGAGATGCACTGGCTCCGCATCGACACGTATCACACGGGCGAGGTCGACGCGCCGGAGGTCGTCCATCAGCCCATGTTGTGCCAGCACTGCGAAAAGGCGCCCTGCGAGTACGTCTGTCCGGTGAACGCCACCGTCCACAGCCCCGACGGGCTCAACGAGATGGTGTACAACCGCTGCATCGGCACGCGGTTCTGCTCGAACAACTGCCCCTACAAGGTGCGGCGGTTCAACTGGTTCGACTGGATCGAGGAGAAGCCGGAGTACAATAGCGAGATTCGTACGCTCCAGAAAAACCCCGACGTCACCGTCCGCGAGCGCGGCGTGATGGAGAAGTGCACGTTCTGCGTGCAGCGCATCCGGCGCGCCGAGATCGACGCCAGCATCGAGCGCAGGAGCATCCGACCGGGCGAGGTCAAGACGGCCTGCGAGGAGGCCTGCCCGACGCGCGCCATTCGTTTCGGCTCGCTCGCGCACGGGGAGACCGACATGGTCCGCTGGCGCGAGGAGCCGCGCAGCTTTGGCGTCCTGCACGAGCTCGGCACCCAGCCGCGTATTCGGTACCTCGCCATGATCAAGAACCCGAACCCGGAGGTGGGTTGAAATGGCCACGGAGCCGGTCCTCATCGGGCGCCCCACGGACGCCGAGCTCTCCGACCAGCTCCTCTCGACCGCCTGGCGGCCGTGGAGAAAGCTCGGGAAAATCGGCTTCCTCGTCGCCATCCTCGGCACGTTGTCGTTGTTCGCCGGGATCACGCTCACCGTGATGTACGGCATCGGGATGTGGGGGAACAACATCCCGGTCGGCTGGGGGTTCGGCATCATCAATTTCGTCTGGTGGGTCGGTATCGGCCACGCGGGCACCTTCATCTCGGCCGTGCTCCTGCTCTTCGAGCAGAAATGGCGCACCAGCATCAACCGGTTCGCCGAGGCGATGACGCTCTTCGCCGTCCTCCAGGCCGCCCTGTTCCCGGTCCTGCACCTCGGGCGGCCCTGGCTCGCCTACTGGATTTTCCCGTATCCCTCCACGATGGACGTGTGGCCGCAATTCAAGAGCGCGCTCCCCTGGGACGCTGCGGCCATCTCGACCTATTTCACGGTCTCGCTCGTCTTCTGGTACACGGGCCTCATCCCCGACCTCGCGGCCATGCGGGATCGCGCTCCGACCCGGGCGAAGCGGATGATCTATGGCATCTTCGCGCTCGGCTTCACCGGCGCGTCGAGCTCCTACCGCCATTACCGTGTGGTTTATGGCCTGCTCGCGGGTTTATCGACGCCGCTCGTGCTCTCCGTGCACTCGATCGTGAGCTCGGACTTCGCGATCACGCTCGTGCCCGGCTGGCACTCCACCATTTTCCCGCCGTTCTTCGTCGCGGGCGCGATCTTCTCCGGGTTCGCCATGGTGCTCACCCTGGTGATCCCCGTCAGGAGCCTGTTCCGCCTGGAGAACGTCATCACGAAGAGGCACCTCGACAACCTCGCCAAGATGGTCCTCGTGACGAGCTGGGTCGTCACGTACTCGTACATCCTCGAGTTCTTCATGGCGTGGTACAGCGGCGACGAATACGAGATCTACCAGTTCTTCGAGGCGCGCCCCTTCGGGCCCTGGGCCTGGATCTTCTGGACGATGATGATCTGCAATTCGGTCATCCCGCAGGTCTTCTGGTCCAGCAAGGCGCGGAGCAGCCTCGCCGTCCTCTGGTTCGTCTCGCTCCTCGTCAACGTCGGCATGTGGGCCGAGCGCTTCGTGATCATCGTCATGGGCCTGCAGCGCGATTACCTGCCCTCGGCCTGGGACGTGTTCGTCCCGAGCCCGGTCGACTGGGCCATTTTCCTCGGCACCATGGGGTTCTTCCTGCTGCTCTTCCTGCTCTTCTTGCGGTTCGTCCCCTTCATTCCGCTCGCCGAGGTGAAGGAGCTCAAGCACGAGCTCTCGCACGAGGAGGGACATTGAAATGAGGAGGACGCTACAGGGCGGGATCGTGGGCGCGTTCGACACGCCCGAAGAGGTCATCCGGGCGGCCCACGAGCTCCGCAAGGCGGGGTACCGCAGGCTCGAAGGGTATACGCCGTACCCGCTGCTCGAGCTCGAGAGGGCGATCGGACAGGGCCGCTCCCGCATCGCATTCGTGGTCTTCCCCTTCGCCATCGCGGGGGCGGCGGCGGCCTACCTCGTGCAATGGTGGACGAACGCCGTCGATTACCCCCTGAATTCGGGCGGCAGGCCTGCGCACGCGGCGCCCGCGTTCGTCCCCGCGACCTTCGAGATGGCCGTGCTCCTCTCGGCGCTCTCGGCGTGCGTCATCCTCGCCGTCTGGTCGGGCCTGCCGGCCCTCTGGCAGCCCATCTTCGAGGTGCACGGCTTCGAGCGCGCCAGCATCGACAAGTTTTTCCTGGCCATATCGGACCTCGATCCCGCCTTCGACCGCGAGGCGACCGCGCGCAAGCTCACGGAGCTCGGCGCGAGCCACGTCGACGCATTCGGGGCGCGTCCGGCGACCGAGGCCGAGATGTACGGGCGAGAGCATCGCATGGAGGGAGAGGAGCCGTGAAATCCATTCCCGTCCTCGCTCCCTTGTCCGTCCTCGCGGCGTTGCCGGCCCTCGCGAGCTGCAACAACTCGGGCACCGAGCGCGATTTCGAGCGCATGGTGAACCAGGCGCATTACGAGTACTACGAGGAGGCTCCGTTCTTCGAGGATCGACGCGTCATGCGTGAGCCTCCCCCGGGGACCGTCCCGCGCGAGCGCGTGCTCGGCCCGCCCGAGCTCAGGACCGGAATGGTGGACGGCAAGTATGTCGAGGCCATCCCCGTCCCGCTTTCGAAGCCCATGCTGGAGGTCGGCCGAAAGCGCTTCGAGGTCTTCTGCGCGCCCTGCCACGGCGTGGGCGGGGACGGCGTGAGCGTCGTCGCGCACAACATGGAGCTCCGCAAGCCGCCGAGCCTGGTCGCGGCGCCCGTCCTCGATTTCCCCGTGGGTCGAATCTACCAGGCGATCGCCCAGGGCTATGGGCTCATGCCCACCTATTCGCAGGAGCTCGGGGTCGAGGACCGCTGGTCCGTCGTCGCCTACGTGCGCGCGCTCCAACTCCAGGCGAACGGCGTCGCCGTCGACACCTTGCCCGAGCCCGTCCGCGCGCGGATGCAAAAGGAGCTTCGATGAATTCCGAACCCAGCGTGTTCACCGGCGGAGGTCGGCTCATCGTGGGGGGCGCCATCGCCTTCGCCGTGGGCGCCATTGCGCTGCTCGTGGGCGGCGCCGCCCATGGGCGGGACGCATTCTACGCGTACCTCTCGGCCTATGCGTGGCTCGTCTCCCTCGTGATCGGCGCGCTTATCTTCCTGATGATCGTCCACGCGATGGACGCGAAATGGCCCGTCGCCCTCCGCCGCGTCATCGAGGGCATCACTGGCGTCCTGCCGCTCGCCGTCATCGGGTTCATCCCCATCGCCGTCGGCGTCGGCGCGATTTACCCCTGGACGTCCCCCGACACCCTCGCCGAGCACGAGGCCCAGAGGCTCGTCCAGCACAAGCTGCCCTACCTCAATACGCCGTCGTTTTTCGTACGCGCGTTCGTGTATTTCGGCATCTGGCTGGGCGTCTCGTATTTCCTCCGGCGCTGGTCGCTGCGCGGGGACGTGGCCCCCGCGGCCACGGACAAGACCCGGTTCCGCGCCCTCTCGGCGCTCGGGCTCCCGCCGGTCGCGCTCGCGTTCACGTTCGCGAGCTTCGACTGGCTCATGTCCCTGACCCCCACCTGGTATTCGACCATGTTCGGGGTGTACTGGTTCGCCGGCGGCTTCGTGGGGGCGATCTCGCTCGTCGTGCTCCTCACGTATGGACTGCAGCGCTCGGGCATGCTCACCCGGATCGGCAGCTCGCATTATTACGCGCTCGGGCGGCTCATGCTCGCGTTCACCATCTTCTGGGCCTACATCGCGTTCTTCCAGTTCTTTTTGATCTGGATCACGGACAAGCCCCACGAGGCGAGCTTCTATGCGCCGCGCATGGCGGGCGAGTTCGCCCCCATGAGCATCTTCCTCGCGGCCGGCCGCTTCGTGATCCCGTTCTTCGCGCTCTTGCCCTATCGCTTGAAGCAGCAGCCGAGCACCCTCGCGCCGATCGCGGCGTGGATCCTGATCACGCACTGGGTCGACATGGAATGGCTCGTCATGCCCTCCGTGCGCGCCGAGGGGCCCGTCGTGCATTGGCTCGACGTGGCTGCGCTCGTCTGCGTCGGCGGGGCGGCGCTCGCCTTCGGCACGTTCCGCCTGCGCGGCCGATCGATCGTCCCGAAAAACGACCCGTCCCTCGATGCGGCATTCCGGTACGGGAGCATTTGACATGAGCCACCCCGACAAGACCGAGCGCCATGGATCCGTCAAGCAGGAGGAGGACGTCCTCCCGCCGCGCCTGATCATGTTCGCCCTCGTCGGCTCCATCGTGTTCTCCCTCGTGCTCTCGGGGGTCTCCTATGGCATTCAGCGCTCGCGCGAGGCCGCCCTCCGGCCGTCCGGGGTTTATCCCGAGAAAAACCTCGGTCCCATCCAGGAGCGCTCGAACGTGCACGAGGAGCTCTTCACGAACCTCGGCCGTGGGCAGATCGTCCACCTCGAGAAACGTCAATCCATGGAGCAGTTTGGATGGGTGGGCGAGGACCGCGCGAAGGTGCGGGTCCCGATCGACGTGGCCATGGATCTCGTCGTGAATGGCGCGGCAGGGGGTGGCCGGTGAGGCGATTGGCCTGGGCCCTCGCCCTCTCCATGACGCTCTCGCTCGCGCCGGCTGTCGCCGCGGAGGAGACGCGCGCTCTCCCCATGGCCGCGCGCGAGGCGGACGTCGACGAGCGCCTCGGAGGCTTCGTCCCGCGTGATATCGTCCTGCGCGGCGAGCGCGGGGAATCGGTGACGACGGGCGAGCTCCTCGCGGGGGACGTGCCCGTGATCCTCGTGCTCGCGTATTACCGTTGCCCGATGTTGTGCCCGCTCCTGCTCACGGGCGTGGCGAAGGGCCTCGAGGAGGCGGGGTATACGCCCGGGCAGGATTATCGGCTCGTCACGGTCAGCATCGACCCCGAGGACACCGAGACCGACGCCGCGAAGCGCAGGGACGCGCTCGCCCATAAGCTCGGCGCGAGCCCGGGGAGCCTCCGGTTCCTCGTCGGGACGGCCGAAGCGACGCGCGCCGTGGCGGACGCCGTGGGCTTCCGTTATGGGTACGATTCTTCGACCGACCAGTATGCGCATCCGGCGGTTGTCACGGTGCTCGCGCCGGACGGGCGCATTTCGCGGTACCTCTACGGGCTCGAGCCCTCCTCGAGGGATCTCCGGCTCGCCATCGTCGAGGCCGCGGCGGGCAAGGTCGGCACGATCGTCGATCGCGTGCTCGTCACCTGTTATCGCTACGACCCGGCCACCCGTCGGTACGGGCCGTACATCAGCGGGTTTCTCCGCATTGGATCGCTCCTGATTCTCTGCACGGTCGGAACGACCCTGGGCATGTTGTGGCGCCGCGATCGGCGCCGGGGACGAGGGGGTGGGCCCCGATGAACGAGCTGCTCCGTACCATCCTGTTCTTGCCGCGGCAGGCCTCCACCATCGCCGACGACATCGACAAGCTCCACTATTTCGTCATCATCGCGACGATGGGGGGCGCCTTGCTGGTGACCCTCGTCGGCGGGTTTTTCCTGTTCCGCTATCGTCGCACGGCCGTCCAGAAGGATCCCTCGCGGCGTGTCCTCGGGGCGACGCACGCGATATGGCTCGAGGCCGTGGTCGTGGTCGCCCTCTTCGGCATGTTCATCAGCTGGTGGGTGATCGGCTTCTGGCAATTCATGGCCATCCGCGTCCCGCCGGAGAACGCGCTCGAGATCTACGTCACGGGCAAACAATGGATGTGGAAATTCGCCTATCCGCAGGGCGCGAGCACCATCTCGACGCTCTACGTTCCCGCGGGGCGGCCCGTGAAGCTGA
The DNA here is from genome assembly GCF_009649845.1 of Polyangium spumosum. Lineage (NCBI taxonomy): Bacteria > Pseudomonadati > Myxococcota > Polyangiales > Polyangiaceae > Polyangium > Polyangium spumosum. The sequence continues at coordinate 905,056 of NZ_WJIE01000002.1, read as the reverse complement.
TCCTGACCTCGCGTGACGTCATTCACAGCTTCTACGTCCCGGATTTCCGGCTGAAGCAGGACGCCCTCCCGGGACGCCTGAGCACGCTCTGGTTCGAGGTCAAGGAGCCGGGCCGGTACGACATCCTGTGCACGGAGTATTGCGGCGTCAGCCATTCGACCATGTGGGGCGAGGTCATCGCGCTGCCCCCGGAGGAGTACGAGCGGTGGCTGCAAGGCGAGGCGCCGGGGCCGGACGTGGCGGGCCCCGTCGACCTGCGCCCGTCCGCCGTCCTCGACTACGCGCCCGCGGAGCCTGTGAGTATGGTTCGTCAGGGCGAACTCGCCGCGGCGCAGCACGGCTGCCTGCGGTGCCATACCCTCGACGGCACGCCGCACCTCGGGCCCACCTGGGCGGGCCTCTATGGCACCACGATCCCGCTCGAGGGCGGGGGCAACACGAGGGTCGACGAGGCGTACATCACCGAGTCGATGATGGATCCGCTCGCCCGGATTCACGCGGGGTATCAGCGCATCATGCCGAGTTACCTCGGCCAGATTCGACCGGCCGAGACGAGCGCCATCATCGAGCTCATGAAGAGCCTGCGTGACGTGCGCCCGAAGCCCGGCGCCGAGGCGCCCTGGGGCACGGTCGACGTTCCGGAGACGCGGGAGGGAAGGCAATGAGCCAAGCGACCATCGACGCCGATGCCAGGCCGGATCCGCTCGGCGTCGGCGCGGAGCATCCGGATTATCTGCGCGCCGACAGCGGCCTGCGCTCGTGGCTCCTCACGAAGGACCACAAGCGCATCGCCCTGATGTACTACGTGAGCGTGGTCCTCTTCCTGGGGCTCGGCGGCATCTTCGCCCTCGTGCTCCGCACGGAGCTGCTCACGCCCGAGCAGACGTTCATCGACGCGAATACGTACAACCAGATGTTCACGCTCCATGGCGTCACCATGGTCTGGTTGTTCCTGATCCCGAGCATCCCGACCATATTCGGCAATTTCGTGTTGCCGATCATGCTCGGGGCCAAGGACCTCGCGTTCCCACGCATCAACCTCGCGAGTTATTACGTCTTCCTCCTCAGCGCGATCATCCTGCTCGGGGCCATGCTCGCGGGCGGGGCGGACACCGGCTGGACGTTTTACGTGCCGTACAGCACGACGTCCCCGACGGCCGTCACCTGGATGGGGATCGGCATCTTCGTCAATGGCATCTCGTCGATCATGACGGCGGTGAACTTCATCGTCTCGACGCACACGCTCCGGGCGAAGGGCCTGAACTGGCACCGCATGCCGCTCTTCGTGTGGGCGCTCTACGGGACGAGCATCATCATCCTCTTCGCCACGCCCGTGCTCGGGATGTCGCTCATCCTCGTCGCGCTCGATCATTCGTTCGGGCTCGGGCTCTTCGATCCGCGGTACGGCGGCGACCCGGTGCTCTACCAGCACCTCTTCTGGTTCTACTCGCACCCGGCCGTGTACATCATGGTCCTCCCCACGTTCGGGGTGATCAGCGAGATCGTCTGCTCATTCTCGCACAACCCGCCGGCGAGTTATCGCGCCATTGCGTACTCGTCGCTCGGGATCGCGTTCGTCGGGTTCTTCACCTGGGGCCACCACATGTTCGTGGCCGGCCTCAGCGAGTTCGACGCGGGCGTCTTCGGCGCGCTCTCGATGTTCGTCGCGATCTTCTCGGCGATCAAGGTCTTCACCTGGGTCGCGACGCTCCGCGGCGGCTCGATCAGCTTCGCCACGCCGATGCTGTATTTCCTGTGGTTCCTCTTCCTGTTCGTCTTCGGCGGAATGACGGGCGTGGCCGTGGCGACGCAATCGCTCGACGTGCACTGGCACGACACGTATTTCGTCGTCGCCCACTTCCACTTCATCATGGTCGGAGGGACGCTGACCGGGTTTCTCGCAGCCGCACATTACTGGTTTCCCAAGATGTTCGGCAGGCTCTACGACGAGCGCGTCGGGCTCTTGACCTCGGTCGCCGTGTTCATCGGCTTCGTGTTCACGTTCCTGCCCCAGTTCCTCCTGGGGAATGCGGGCATGCCGAGGCGTTATTTCACGTATCCGGAGCGTTACCAGTGGCTCAACGTGCTCTCGACCGGCGGGGCCTGGCTGCTCGGGGTGGGCCTCCTCCTCGCGCTCCTGAACCTCATCGTCGCGCTGAAATGGGGCAAGCGCGCCGGGCCGAACCCCTGGGGCTCGCGGAGCTTCGAGTGGATCACCGCGTCCCCGCCGTCGAAGCACAACTTCGAGGAGACGCCCGACATCGCGCGGTCTGCCTACGAATACTCGCTCTCCGAGGAGGTCGCCCATGAGCGCGCAAAGGCTCGCTGAGCAATTCGAGACCCTCGAGAAGCAGGACCACGCCGCGCGGCTCGGGATGTGGATGTTCCTGGGCAGCGAGACGCTGCTCTTCGGGGCCCTCTTCGCGGCGTACGCGTATTACCGCGGGATCTACCCGGAGGAGTTTGTCCAGGCGCTCCACCACAACAGCGTGGCGCTCGGGACGACGAACACGGTCGTGCTCATCACCTCGAGCTTCACGGTGGCCCTCGCGGTCCATTTCGTCCGCGAAGGCAAATCCCGCCTCGCCGCCGGGCTGCTCGCCGTGTCGACCCTGTTCGGCGCCGTCTTCCTCGTGGTCAAGGGGATCGAGTACACCCATCACATCCACGAGAACGCGCTCCCCGCCGGGGCATATTCGTTCCTCGATCAGCCGCCGGGCGGCGTGGTCATGGGTTACACGCTCTACTGGTTCATGACCGGCTTGCACGGCCTGCACGTGATCGCCGGCATGATCATGCTCGCCGCGGTGGGCGTGCTCTGCTGGAAGGGCAGATACGGCGCCCATCGCAACGTCGCCGTCGAGAATGTCGGCCTTTACTGGCACCTCGTCGACGTCGTCTGGATTTTCCTCTGGCCCCTCTTTTACCTCACGGATTGAGGCGACATGATCCGCGCGCACGTCACCACACCCAAGCTCGTCGTCTCGTGGGTCGCCCTGCTCGTGCTCACGTTCCTGTCCTTCGGGATCTCGCGCGTGGGCCTCGGCGAAGCCGAGCTCGTCATCGCGCTCGGGATCTCGGTCGTGAAGACGTTCGTCGTGCTGTTCATCTTCATGCACCTCGTCGAGCAGCGCTTCGCGAACAGGCTCATCGTCATTCTGACGTTCCTGTTCATCGTCCTGCTCGTCACGCTCACGGTGGCCGATCCCATGACGCGCAAGACGTTCCCGATGCGGCCCGATCCCGCCGCGCGCCCCTATCCCTGATCGTCCACCCGGACCCAGCGCGGCGGCTCTCCATCCTCGGGCAATCGGGGCAGGATCTCCTGCGGATGGAAGGTCGACTTGTAACGCAAGGACGGGCAAGCCGCGACGCGATACCCGAGGTAGACGTACGGTTTGCCCTGCGCGCGGGCGATGTCCACGACCGTGAGCACGTTGCCCACGCCGGGCGAGCGCCAGGCATACGCGGGATCGTAAAAACAATACACCGCGCTCCAGGCGCGCGGCGTCTCGTCGCAGATGCCGATCGCCACGAGCCTCCCGCCCGCCTCGTCGTCGTAATACGCGACCTCGCGCGCGGACGGGTGCGGGAAGGCGAATTGATAGAAATAGTCGCGCGAGTTCAGCTTGCCCGGCGTCCATTCCCGCGCGCGCTCCCGATCGCCGTGCCAGGCGTGATAAAGCGCGAGCCTGTCCTCGTCCACGCGCGGCGGCCCCACGACGACGCGCAGCTCGGCGCCGCGGTTGCGGGCGCGGCGCTGGCTGCGGCTCGGCTTGAACTCGCTCGTGAGGATACGCGTGGGCACGCACGCCGTGCAGGACGGGCAGACGGGTCGGAAGTAATCGGGGCCGAAGCGGCGGAAGCCACGCTCGAGCAGCGCCTCGAGCTCGTCGGCGTCGACGTCGAGCAGGATGTGGTGTTCGAGCGATGCGCGCTCCGGCGGGATGTACGAGCAAGCGCGCGGCGGTTCGACGATGTGCTGGATGAGGCGAGCCATGGACGCAGTCGGGTTCCGCGGCAGTCTCGCACGGATGGCGAGCGCTTCACCAGAGGCGCGGCACACGAGCCCGCCCGCCCAGCGATCTCGCCTCGGCGGGGCTCCACCGCACCACGAGCCTCGTCGACCCCGCTCCGCCCGGCCGCGGCGACGACCTCGACGAGCTTTCCCGGCGCGTGTTCGAGGCTTTTGCCCGGGGAGAAAAAGTGCGATAGTCGCGAAGAGCATGAGCCAGACGAAAACGGACGCACTCCCTCTCGGCGCGGCTGTCGTGCTGCTCCTCCTGCCGCAGCGCCCGCCGCTCCTCCTCGTGGATCGGATCGAAGCGTATTCGCGCGCACCGCGCCCGACCCTCCACGCGGCGCGCGCGGTGAGCGTGAACGAGCCGTTTTTCTCGGCAGAGCTGCCGACGCCGCCCGTCCTTCCGCGGGCGCTCGTGCTCGAAGGCATCGTGCAAGCGGCGAACCTCCTGCAGATCTTCGTGGCCGTGCAGCGCGATCTCGAGGCAATCGGTCGAAACCCGGCCGATCTCGTGACGGCGCTGCGCAACGCCGACGTGGGATACCGCCTCGAACCGGGCTTTGCGGCGGGCCTCGGCGAGGACATCCTGGCCGCGATCACGATGGCCGGTCACACGCGCGCGGGCGCGCTCGGCGCGAGCCAGCTCCGCTTCCTGCGCCACGTTTTCCCGGGGGACGTGCTCAGCTATGAGGTGCGGCTCATCCGCGAGGGCGCGGACGTGCAGCATTTCGAGGCAGAGGTCGAGGTGCGCGGGCAGACGGTGGCGCAGGGGATGCTCTCGTTATCGAAGGTGGAGGGGATCCTGCGCTGAAACGGCCCGAACGGCGCGACGCCCTTCAGGCCACGCGGCTCCGCTCCGCCCCGGCCCTTCCCGCGTCCGCGCGCGCGAGCGGCTTCGGCCGGCTCTCCGCGCAATCGACGATCTCCCAGTCGATCGTCCCGCCAAACGCGCGGCCCATCCGCTCCTCCACGACGCGCTTCGACTCGGGGCTCCGATCGATCCCCAGGAAGCGGCGCCCGAGCCGCGCGGCCACG